>DAIOEI010000516.1:0-1965 GCA_036746335.1 Hydrogenophaga sp.
AGCCCCCAGAGCACCAGCGCCGCGTTGGCGATGATGATGAAGGCCACCAGCGCCGCCCGCGCCCGGCTGCGGCGCACCGCAGTTTCAAAAGCATGCTGCGAAGACTGGTCAAACCGCGCCGACTCCCGCGCCTCCGCCGTGTAGCTCTGCACCACCGGAATCGCGTTCAACACCTCGGCCGCGATCGCGCTCGAATCGGCCACGCGGTCCTGGCTGGCGCGCGAGAGCTTGCGCACCCGCCGCCCAAACCACATGGCCGGCAAGATCACCAGCCCCACCACCAGCAACACCTGCACCATCACATACGGGTGCGAAATCACCAGCATCGCCAGCGCGCCCACCCCCATCACCAGATTGCGCAGCCCCATCGACAGCGACGAGCCCACCACTGTTTGCACCAGCGTGGTGTCGGTCGTCAGGCGCGAGAGCACCTCGCCCGTCTGCGTGGTCTCAAAAAACTGCGGGCTCTGGCGCAACACATGGGCATACACCGCGTTGCGCAGGTCCGCCGTGATCCGCTCGCCCAGCCAGCTCACCATGTAGAACCGCGCCGCCGAAAACAGGCCCAGCGCCACTGCCACGCCAAAGAGCATCAGAAAATAGCCCTGCAGCGCCATCGCCTGCGCCCCCCGGTCGCCCGGCGCCAGCCCGGCGTCTACGAGGTAGCGCAGTGCCAGCGGAAAAGCCAGCGTTGCCCCCGCCGCCAGCACCAGAAACAACCCGGCCAGCGCCAGTTGCAGGCCATACGGCCGCATGAACGGCCAAAGGCCGGAGAGCGAGCGGGGGGAACGGGCAGCAGGGCGGTCGGTGGCGTTGGACTTCATGGGGGCAGTGTGCCGCAGAAACGGCCGTAGCCGTTCATCGCACTTGACAACAAGCCGGTAGCGGGCGGTATCTCTCCCACTGCCTTCTGGAGCTCAGTGCGAGGGACTTGCTGGCAGGACCTTTTTCATCGCCTCGATTTGCGCCCTCAGGTCGCCGCCCACCAGGTCGGCCACCGACTGTTGGTCGCTGGTGACGTTGAATCCGGCCGCCTGCAGTTGGGCCTTGACCGCTTCCGTGTTGCTGCCCGCCACCTGGGCCAGCACGCTGATCGGGGCGCTGGCCAGTGCGCGCACCGGGGGAGCAAACCCGGGCTCCTTGCCTCCGCCACTGCCGCCCAGCGGTATGAAGCTCAGGGCCAGGATCAGGACAAACAGGCCCATGACCACCTTGCCGGCCGTCTGGCTGAAATAGCGTTTGAAAGCGGGCAAGTTGAGCAGCACATGCAGCGTGACGCCGATCACCATGGCCCAGCTCAGCCACTCGTGAGCGGTTTTGTTGAGCCCCGAGTCGAGGTGGAAAAACATCAGAACGCCGGTGACGGCGGACAGGAAGAAGGCGCCGATGACGACGGGGGTGATCCAGGGGCGGTGGGTGTTGAGGTTCATGGGGTGGTTGTCTTCAGGTGCGAGTCGCCGATGGTGCGCAAGGTCTGTGAAGTTTCGTGGCCCTTGTGTGAACGCTGTGTGAACGGCGGAGGGCGCGCACCATTTTTTTTGACGCTGATCAAGCCGCCGCAACGGGCGCAGGCGCTTTGACCGGGTTGCCCAGCGAGCGCAGCACGTCGCGCACCATCTGAGCCCGGTCTTTCACCTCAGGCAGGGCGCGTTCGATGCGCAGCTTCTCGTTGCCCGCGAGTTTGATGTGCTTGTTCTTCTGGATCAGCTCGATGATGCGCATCGGCTCAATCGGCGGATTGGGGCGGAAGGTGATGTTGATGATCCCCGGAGCGGCATCCACCTTGACCACGCCATAGGGCGCGCTGATGCAGCGCAGGCGGTGCACGTCGATCAGCGTCTGCGCCTGCGGTGGCAATTTGCCGAAACGGTCCACGATTTCTTCCAGCAGGCTGTCCACCTGGTCGGTGGTTTTGGCGGTCGCCAGCTTCTTGTAGAACGACAGGCGCAGGTGCACATCGCCGCA
>DAIOEI010000517.1:0-1963 GCA_036746335.1 Hydrogenophaga sp.
AGACCACGATACCCACGCCGTGCCCCGCGCGCTGGCGCACGATGGCCGGGATCTGGTAACACAGGCTCTTGCCACCGCCGGTGGGCATGAGCACCAGCGCATCGCCGCCCTCGCTGACGTGGGTGACGATCCCCGCTTGTGGACCCCGGAAAGCGTCGTAGCCGAAGACCGCCTGCAGCACTTGTGCACAGGCTTCTAGCGTGACGCCTTGTTCGGAGATGTCAATCATCGAAGGAGCTTGCAAGGCCGCCGGTCACATCTGCTCCCAGGGCAGACCGTCGTGGCGCCAGCCGTTGAGCGATGAGCGCTTGAAATCCTCGTTGAGTTCGCCCTCAAAACCGTGCACCACATGCGCCACATCGGTGAATCCGACCGCTTCCAGCGCTTTGCCAGCGTCCAGCGTGCGCTTGCCGCTGCGGCAAATCAGCAAAACAGGACGCGACTTTTCACCGGCTTCGGTCAGAACCTGCTCGGCAAATCGCTCGGGATAGGGCGTGAGGTCCGGGTATTCGTACCAGGGAATGTTCTCCACGCCAGGCGGGCGACCCACATAGAGCGACTCGATCTCCATGCGCACATCGACGAACAGGGGCGGCTCTTGCCCGGCTGCGCTGCGGCGCTCGGTCTCGGCCTGCAGCCAGGTCCAGGCTTCCTTCGGGAGCAGGTGTTTCATAAGCAGCTATTGTCGGACATGCGCAGGTGGCCGCTGTCGAGTTTTTCCGCCTGGGGCATTCCCCTGCCTTGGTTGCGCCTGCCCGCCGCTGCGCAAGTCCGCCGCCAGCGTACTTTCTACAATCTCGCCATGACCGCTCAACCGAAATACACCCGCGCCCAGGCGCTCCCGCAGATTCTGTCCCACCGCATCGCCATCCTCGACGGCGCGATGGGCACCATGATCCAGCGCTTCAAGCTCGGCGAAGCGCAGTACCGCGGCGAGGGCTACACCGGGACCGATGGCTCGGGCGAGCGCTTCAGGGACTTCGGCCGCGACGTCAAGGGCAACAACGAGCTGCTGAGCTTGACCCGCCCCGACGTGATCCGCGACATCCACGAGAGCTACCTCGCTGCTGGCGCCGACCTGGTCGAGACCAACACCTTTGGCGCCACCACGATTGCGCAGGAAGACTACGGCATGGCCGACTTGGCGCGCGAGATGAACCTGGCCTCGGCCCGCATCGCCCGCGCCGCCTGCGATCGGTACAGCACGCCCGACAAACCCCGTTTCGTGGCCGGCGCCCTGGGCCCGACACCCAAGACCGCCAGCATCAGCCCCGACGTGAACGACGCCGGCGCCCGCAACGTCACCTTTGAGCAATTGCGCGCGGCGTACTACGAACAGGTGGAAGCGCTGGTCGAATGCGGGTCCGACGTGCTGCTGGTCGAAACCATCTTCGACACGCTCAACGCCAAAGCCGCGTTGTTCGCCATTGACGAATTCTTCGAGAAAAGCGGCGAACGTCTGCCGGTCATCATCAGCGGCACCGTGACCGACGCCTCCGGCCGCATCCTGAGCGGCCAGACCGTCACGGCCTTCTGGGCCAGCGTGCGCCACATCCAGCCGCTGGCCGTGGGCCTGAACTGCGCGCTGGGCGCCACGCTGATGCGACCCTACATCCAGGAACTGGCCAAGGTCGCGGGCGACACGTTCATCAGCTGCTACCCCAACGCCGGCCTGCCCAACCCCATGAGCGACACCGGCTTTGACGAAACGCCGGACGTCACCAGCCGCCTGCTGCGCGAGTTCGCCGCCGAGGGCCTAGTGAACATTGTGGGCGGCTGCTGTGGCACGACGCCGCAGCACATTGGCGCCATCCACGACGCGGTGGCCAGCCAGGCGCCGCGCAGCACGGGCCGTTCCCTGTTTTATCAAGAAGCGGCTTGAGCGACGGCGTGCCCGGGCGCCGGGAACTTAGTCCCGTCCGGCCGGTCTTGGAGGGCAGTTGAACCCTTGGGGAGCTGGCAT
>DAIOEI010000518.1:0-1958 GCA_036746335.1 Hydrogenophaga sp.
TGGACGTTTACCCTGCAGCCCGGCGGCTACAGCTCGCGGATATTGGGCTTTTCGGCCGAGGGGCTGCTGTTTTCGTTTCCCGGCATCGTGCTGGTGATGGCGCTGCACCTGTTCCCGCTGGTGTATTTCGCCCTGTCGCGCACACTGCGCGCCATCGGCTGGCGCTATGTGGACGCGGCGCGGGTGTGTGGGGCGAGCATGGGCACCTCGGCGCTGAAAATTGTGGCGCCGCTGTCCTTGCCCGCTGTCGCTGCGAGCTTGCTGATGGTGTTTTCACTCACCATCGAGGAATACGGCACGCCCTCCATCCTGGGGCGGCCCAGCCAGTTTCTGGTGTTGGTCACGCGCATTGAAGAGAAATTTGCCGAGTGGCCGATCGATCTGGCGGGCGCCGCCTTTCTGTCGGGCGTGCTGCTTTTGCTGGCCCTGGGCGCTTACGCCTTGCACCACTGGATCAACACCCACCGTGCCTACGTCACCGTCTCGGGCAAACACGGCCCAGCAGGTGCGCTGCCCATCCCGCCCCGGCTCAAGCCACTGGTGCTGCTCGGCTTTGCGCTGGTGGCCTTTCTGGCCGTGCTGTTGCCGCTGGCGGCGATGCTGCTGACCGCGTTCAGCCACACGCTCAGTGGTGGTGTGGCCTGGAGCAACCTGGGTCTTCGGCACTTTGAAGCCATCTGGGCCAACGACAACGGCGCCTTCACTGCCTTGATGACCAGTTGGGGGCTGGCGGCGCTGACCGCCTTGCTGGCGGGTGCGCTGGGCGCGGCGGCTGCTTTTGTGGCGGTGCGCAGTCCATGGCGGGCCCGCCATGCGGTGGACGCGCTCAGCGCACTGCCCAACGCGCTGCCCGGCATGGTGCTGGCCGTGGGGCTGATCTTGCTCTGGAACCGCAGCTGGTGGCCTTTTCAGGTTTACGGCACCAGCGCGGTGCTGGTGCTGGCCTATGTGTGTCTGCTCCTGCCTTACCCGGTGCGCTATGTGTCCAACGCCTTGCGGCAGATCAGCACCAGCTTGGACGGTGCGGCCCGCGTCAGCGGCGCTCACTCGGGTCAGGTGCTCACCCGCATCCTGGGGCCCATGGTGGCGCCCCACCTGTTCATCGCCATGCTGCTGGTGTTTGCCATTGCCAGCCGCGAGCTGGTGGCCTCGGTGATGCTGGCCCCACCGGGCGTGAAAACCGTGTCCACCTACATCTTCAACCAGTTTGCCCAAGGCTCGCCCAACGAGGGTATGGCGCTGGCGGTTCTGGCCATCGGGCTGTCAACCGGCCTGTTGGTGTTGCTGGGCCGGTGGGCTCAAGACCGTTGAATACTGGGGTCTTCAGCGCCCGCCTGCTGAGGCCTGGATGGCCTGTTGCAGATCGCGCCAGGCCTGGCAGTCTTGCCCTTTGCAGTAGCGCTCGATTTCCTGAAGCTGCTCGCGGGCGAGGTCTAGGCGACCCTGCAGGAGGTAAGCCTGCCCGAGGTACTCCCGAGCCTGAACATGCGCAGGATCGAGCCTGAGCGCCTGCAGGTAGTGATCGACCGCAACGCCCAGGTTCGAGGGACTGGCCTGCCGCAATGCGTAACCCATCAGGTTGTGAAACTCCGCGTCGTCCGTGATCTCTGGCATCTCGCGGGTCAACTGCTGCAGGGCAGCCAGCGCCTGCGACCACTGCAGGCTTTGCAAAGCCTGCCGGGTATCTGAAAAATGATCGGTACCACCTCCGTAGGGCTCCGGTCGGGGTTCTGAATGCACGCTCAGACAGGTCAACAGCAGAAGTGAGCCGAACAACTGGCGCACATGCGGGGCCAGCCAGCGAGCAAGGGTCATGGGGCGTTTCATCGTGGGAGGGTGATAAAAAAAGAGCGGCCGAAGCCGCTCTGAAATCTCATGCAACTGAGAAAAGGGGCTTCAGGTGCCGATCACGCCGCCGTCTTCCTTGGTGATGACGATGGTGGCCGACCGACCGTAGC
>DAIOEI010000519.1:0-1952 GCA_036746335.1 Hydrogenophaga sp.
GCGCTGAGCCAGATCGGCAACGTGGGCCCCGATCTCGGCCAGAGCTACATCGTGGACAGCTTCATGGTGGTGGTGCTCGGTGGCGTGGGGCAGATCGCCGGCACGGTGTACGCCGCGCTGGGCCTGGGCGTGCTCAACAAGTTCATTGAAGGCTGGGCCGGTGCCGTGCTGGCCAAGATCGCGGTGCTGGTGTTCATCATCATCTTCATCCAGAAGCGCCCGCAAGGCATCTTTGCCTTCAAAGGCCGAGAGGTATGACCCACCCCCGTCGCTTCGCTCCGCCCCTCAAGGGGCAGTGCCTGCGGCCCGGCAAAGCCGGTTCCGCGGCACTCTCGACCATTCACTTCGCTCGCAAGGGGCGCTGTTCATGACCACTGCTTCGGTTTCTCTTCCTGCTCCTGGCCCGCTGCTCACGCGTGGCGCTTTCAGCGGCGTCATGGTCGCGCTGCTGGTGGTCTGCGGTTTGGCGCCCGCGCTGAACCTGCTGGTGCCGGCCGACAGCGTGTTTCACCTGTCGGATTACATGGTCGGCTTGCTGGGCAAGATCATGTGCTACGCCATCTGCGCGCTGGCCATGGATCTGATCTGGGGTTACACCGGCATCCTCAGCCTGGGTCATGGCCTGTTTTTTGCGCTGGGCGGCTATGTGATGGGCATGTACCTGATGCGCCAGATCGGCACCGATGGGCAGTACCGCAGCGAGTTGCCGGACTTCATGGTGTTTCTGGACTGGAAGGAAATGCCCTGGCACTGGGCGCTATCCGACAGTTTCATCGCGACGCTGCTGCTGATCGTGCTGGTGCCGGGGCTGGTGGCTTTTGTGTTTGGCTACTTCGCCTTCCGCTCGCGCATCAAGGGTGTGTATTTCTCGATCATCACCCAGGCGCTGACCTTTGCGGCCATGCTGCTGTTCTTTCGCAACGAGACCGGCTTTGGCGGCAACAACGGTTTCACCGACTTCAAGCGCATTCTGGATATTCCGATCGCCACCCAGGGCATGCGCATGACGCTGTTCGTGATCACCGGTCTGACCCTGCTGGGCTTTTTCCTGTGGGCGAAATGGCTGGTGGGCAGCAAGTTCGGCCGCGTCTTGCAGGCGGTGCGCGATGCCGAGAGCCGCGTCATGTTCTGCGGCTACAACCCGCTGCCCTACAAGCTCACCATCTGGACCGTTTCGGCGGTGATGTGCGGTGTGGCGGGGGCGCTGTATGTGCCGCAGGTGGGCATCATCAACCCGGGCGAGATGAGCCCGGCCAACAGCATCGAGATCGCGATATGGGCGGCGGTCGGCGGGCGCGCCACGCTGATCGGCCCCATCATCGGCGCCTTCATTGTCAACGGCGCCAAGAGCGTGCTGACAGTGAGCTTCCCCGAATACTGGCTGTATTTCCTGGGCGGGCTGTTCATTGTGGTCACGCTGTTCATGCCGCAAGGTGTGATCGGGCTGGTCAAGCAGTGGCGGGACCGCCGCTGCGCCGCTCCGGTGGCGTCGGCTCCCGTGGCAGGGCAGGGCGCCGCGCCAACCTCGGCGCAGGGCGGTTCAGGAGCGCAGGCATGACCCCCGACCTGATGGAAGCCGGCGCTCAGCGCTACGAAAAAGCCGCCACCGCGGTGGCGCACGGCCAGACCGCGTCGGGCGGGCGCAGCGCGGGCTATGGCCGGGTGGCCCAGGCCGGCGCGGTGGACACCACCCACGGCCGCATCCTGTACCTGGAAGACGTGCACGTCAGCTTCGACGGTTTCAAGGCGATCAATGGCCTGAGCCTGGACATCGCACCGGGCGAGCTGCGCTGCATCATCGGCCCC
Source organism: Hydrogenophaga sp. (assembly GCA_036746335.1). GTDB lineage: Bacteria > Pseudomonadota > Gammaproteobacteria > Burkholderiales > Burkholderiaceae_C > Hydrogenophaga. Next base: position 1,807 of record DAIOEI010000519.1, read on the forward strand.
AACGGCGCGGGCAAGACCACGATGATGGACATCATCACCGGCAAGACCCGGCCCGACAGCGGAACGGTGTTCTTCGGCAGCACCATCGACCTGCTGCGCTACCGCGAGCCGGAGATTGCCGCGCTGGGCATTGGCCGCAAGTTCCA
>DAIOEI010000520.1:0-1945 GCA_036746335.1 Hydrogenophaga sp.
CGAAATACCTGGGCTTCGTCGAGGTGCACATCGAACAGGGTCCGGTGCTGAACGAACTCGACCTGCCGCTGGGCATCGTCACCTCGATCAACGCCAGCGTGCGCTACCTGGGCGAGGTGATCGGCATGGCCTGCCACGCCGGAACCACGCCGATGGACCGCCGGCGCGACGCGGCCTGCGCCGTGGCCGAACTCGCGCTCTTTGCCGAGCAGCGCGCCGCTGCCGACGGCGATTCGGTCGCCACCATCGGCATGCTGCAGGTGCCCAACGGTTCGATCAACGTGGTGCCCGGGCGCTGCAGCTTCAGCCTCGACATGCGCGCGCCCACCAACGCTAAGCGCGACGCCCTGGAGCGCGACATCCTGGCGCAGTTGGCCACAATCTGCGAACGCCGAGGCGTGGGCCACCGCGCCGAAGAAACCATGCGCGCCGCCGCCGCGCCCAGCGCACCGGCCTGGCAGGCGCGCTGGGAAGCCGCCGTGTCGGCCCTCGGCGTGCCGCTGTACCGGCTGCCCAGCGGTGCCGGACACGACGCCATGAAGCTGCACGAAGTGATGCCGCAAGCCATGCTGTTCGTGCGCGGCCTCAACAGCGGCATCAGTCACAACCCGCTCGAATCCACCACCAGCGACGACATCGACCTGTGTGTGCGCGCTTTTTCGCACCTGCTCGAACACATCGCTGCCGAGCACACCCTTGCAGCCTGAGCCAGCCTCAAAGGCCCCCCACCCACCCCACCGTTCGGGCTGAGCTTGTCGAAGCCCTCACCACACCCACACCATGACCACCGCCCACGAACAACTGGACCAATGGATCGACGCGCATTTTGACGAGCAGGTGAGCTTCCTGCAGGAACTCGTTCGCGTCCCCACCGACACGCCGCCCGGCAACAACGCCCCGCACGCCGAGCGCACAGCCGAGCTGCTGGCCGCCATGGGCCTGAACGCCGAGAAACACGCGGTGCCACAGGCCGAGGTCGAGGCCGCAGGTCTGCAAACCATCACCAACCTGATCCTGCGCCGCCGCTACGGCGACGGCGGCAAGACCATTGCGCTCAACGCCCACGGCGACGTGGTGCCGCCCGGCGAAGGCTGGACACACGACCCCTACGGCGGCGAGATCGCGGACGGCAGGATCTATGGTCGCGCCACAGCGGTCAGCAAGTGCGACATCACCACCTTCACCCACGCCATCCGTGCCATCGAATCGCTGGAAGCCAAGCTCAAAGGGAGCGTGGAGCTTCACGTGACCTACGACGAGGAATACGGCGGCGAGGTCGGCCCGGACTGGCTGCTGAAAAAGGGCTTCACCCAACCCGATCTGATGATCGCCGCCGGCTTCAGCTACCAGGTGGTGGTGGCGCACAACGGCTGCCTGCAGCTGGAGGTGACCGTGCAAGGCGATATGGCCCACGCCGCCATCCCAGACAGTGGCACCGACGCGCTTCAAGGTGCGGTGCACATCCTCAACGCGCTGTACGCACTCAACGCCGACTACCTGAAGGTCACCTCTCAAGTGGAGGGCATCAGCCACCCCTACCTGAACGTCGGTCAGATCAGCGGCGGCACCAACACCAATGTCATTCCCGGCAAGGTGGTGCTCAAGGTGGACCGTCGCATGATCCCGGAAGAAGACCCGGCCGAGGTGGAGGCCGCCCTGCGCCACACCATCGCCGAGGCCGCTGCCAGCTTCCAGCCGCCGCGGGGGGGACGCGCCATCAGCGTGGACGTGAAGCGCATCCTGCTGGCCAGGGCGCTCAAACCCCTGCCGGGTAATCGGCCGCTGGTCGAAGCGATCCAGAAGCATGGCAACGAGCTGTTCGGCGAAGCCATTCCCGCCGTGGGCACGCCGCTCTACACAGACGTGCGCATCTACGGCGAGCACGGCATTCCGGGCGTGATCTACGGCGCCGGCCCGCGCACGGTGCGCGAATCGAACGCCAAGC
>DAIOEI010000521.1:0-1941 GCA_036746335.1 Hydrogenophaga sp.
CCGCCACCACCCGCGCGCCCTGCGCGATCTGATGTGCGCCCAGCAGCAACACCAATACACCCGCCTGGAGCAGGGGGCGGCGGCGCAGGCTGGGCACTGGGGGCGGGGTCATGCGGTCAAAGATGAAACGATGCGTTGGCCGGTGGCGGTAAGGGCATTCAGGCGCACGCGGCGGGCGGTGGACTGGCCCTCGGCTGGCGCCTCGCTCGAAGCAGCAGTAAACGGCTCATCCGCTTCAATGCAGAGGCTGGCGTCCACGGCCGGCAGCGTGTCGCCCGCGCGCTCGGGCCACTCGACCAGCTTGAGGCCCGGGCTGGCAAAAAGTTCGCGAAAGCCCGCATCTTCCCATTCGCGTGGATCGGTGAAGCGGTAATAGTCAAAGTGCCAGACGGAGAGCGTCTGCCCGGGCGGCAGCAGCGCACAGGTGTGGCTGGTGTGTGGCTCCACCACGGCGTATGTCGGGCTCTTGATACGGCCTTGTACCCCCAGCGCCCGCAACAGGTGCCGCACGAAGGTTGTTTTGCCCGCGCCCAGATCTCCTTGCAGCGTGAGCGTGGCGTTCAGGATGGCGGGGCTGCTGGCCAGGCGCTGTGCGAATGTGGCGGTGTCGGTCTCGTCGGCCCACAGGCCAACCCATTGGCCCGCTGCGCAAGGGCGGGGCGTTCCTACAATCGGTGACACATGAAGTCCAGTCTGGATGCTGTTGAGTTGCTGGCCAAGCTCAGGGCCTGGGGGCAGGAGCTGTCATTGTCCCAAATCGGCGTGGCGGGGGTAGACCTGTCTTCGGCCGAGCCGGGCTTGCTCGCCTGGCTGGCCGCCGGTTTTCATGGCGAGATGGATTACATGGCGCGCCATGGCCTCAAGCGCTCCCGCCCGGCAGAGCTGGTGCCGGGCACAGTGAGCGTGATCACGGCGCGGCTGGACTACCTGCCGCGCGCCACCCCCGAGGGTTGGGCCGGGGCCGAGCTACGGCGCTTGGAGCGGCCGGGCGAGGCGGTGGTGTCGGTGTATGCCCGCGGGCGGGATTACCACAAGGTGTTTCGCCACCGGCTGCAACAGCTGGCCGAGCGCATCATCGACGAGGTGGGGCCGTTTGGCCACCGCGTGTTCACCGACTCGGCGCCAGTGCTGGAGGCCGAGCTGGCCGCCCACAGCGGCCAGGGCTGGCGCGGCAAACACACTTTGCTGCTGCATCGTGAAGCCGGCTCGATGTTCTTTCTGGGCGAGATTTACACCGACCTGGCGCTACCGCCTAGCGAGCCCGTGTCGGACCATTGTGGCGCTTGCATCGCGTGCATCGACGTGTGTCCGACGCAGGCCATTGTGGGGCCGCACCGCCTGGATGCGCGCCGCTGCATTTCTTACCTCACCATCGAGCATGCCGGGCCGATTCCCGAGGCCTTGCGGCCGCTCATGGGCAACCGCATTTACGGTTGTGACGATTGCCAGCTGGTTTGCCCCTGGAACAAGTTCGCCCAGCGCAGCGCACTGCCGGACTTTGATCCGCGCGAGGGTTTGGCGGGCGCGGCCTTGCTGAGCCTGTGGGCCTGGACCGAGGTCGAGTTCTTGCGCCACACCGAGGGCAGCGCCATCCGCCGTATCGGTCATGCGCGCTGGCTGCGCAATCTGGCGGTGGCGCTGGGCAACGCGGTGCGCCAGTCCAGCGCGGCAGAGCAGGGTGCACTGCTGTCGGCGCTGGCGCAACACACCGAGCACCCCGACGCGATCGTGCGCGAGCATGTGGCCTGGGCGCTGCGCCAGCGCGCCCCCGACCCGCCCTGATGCATCAGCAGCACACGCGGGCCTTTGCGCAGGGGTGTGCTCAAGGAAGTCGCTGGCCCATGGGCCAGGTTCAGCGCTGGCGGCTTTTCATGGCGCGCTCGACCTCGCGCTTGCCTTCGCGGTCTTTGATGGTGTCGCGCTTGTCGTGTTCGGCCTTGC
>DAIOEI010000522.1:0-1936 GCA_036746335.1 Hydrogenophaga sp.
ACCGAACGATAGAAGCAGGATCGGTAGCCGACGTGGCAGCTGGCACCGGAGCCCGCGACACGAACACGCAGCCAGACGGCGTCCTGATCGTCGTCGATGCGCATCTCTTCCACGTGTTGCACCAGGCCGCTGGTGGCCCCTTTGTGCCAGAGGACCTGGCGCGCTCGGCTCCAGTAGTGCGCTTCACCTGTCTGAATGGTCTTTTCCAGCGCTTCGCGGTTCATATAGCCCAGCATCAAGACCTCGCCACTGATCGCATCAGTGGTCACGCAGGCGATCAATCCGTGCGCGTCGAATCGGGGTGACAGCTCCCGTCCTTCCTCGACCTGTTCTACGGATGTTCTCGGGTGCAGCTCCACCGCTAGGTGCGTGTCAATGGAATGCGGTGCTTCTGGCGTGGGTGTCATGCGGTGCTCCTCAGTGTGATTTGTGCTGCGCTGTCGCGCTGTGCGCGCTCGCATTGCCCTCGATCAAGACTCGAGGAAACGAATGGCCGCGCCCTGCGGCTGCCCCTGCAGAGCTTCGTCGCGCACCACGATATGGCCGCGCACCACCGTGTGAACGGGCCATCCGGTGACGGCAACATCGTCGTAGGGTGTCCAGCCGCTGCGGCTGGCGATCCAGTCGTTGCGGATGGTGCGTCTTGCAGCCAGATCCACCAGAGTGAGGTCGGCATCAAAACCCACCGCAATGCGGCCCTTGCGCTCGATGCCGAAGATGCGCGCCGGCCCGGCACTGGTCAGGTCAACCAGGCGCTGCAGACTCAGACGACCCGCGTGTACGTGATCGAGCAGGGTCGGAAGCAGCGTCTGAACACCGGTCATGCCGCTGGGCGATTGCGGATAGGGTCGCGCCTTTTCTTCCAGCGTGTGCGGTGCATGGTCGCTGCCGATGACATCAACAACGCCCTCGCGAATCGCTTGCCACAGCGCGTCCTGATGGCGTTGCTCGCGCACCGGTGGATTCATCTGCGCGAGGCTGCCGAGCCGCTCGTAGCACTCCGGCGCAAATAGATTCAGGTGGTGCGGTGTGACTTCGACAGTGACCCGACGCTTGTGTTCGGCGAGGAACGCCATCTCCTCAGCGGTGGAGACGTGGAGAACGTGCAAACGGCGGCCGGTTTCGTCTGCCAAGCGCACGATGCGCTGCGTGGCGACAAGGGCGCTTTCCACGTCGCGCCAAAGCGTGTGCTCACGCACGTCACCGCGCGCCTCAACCAAGACTTTGCGCGCGCGCAGCCGCGCCTCGTCTTCGGCATGCACGGCCAGCCGCCGGCGACCATGCCGCAGGATGCGCCGCAGTACGTCTTCATCGTCCGCGAGCAGATCGCCGAACGAGCTCCCCATGAACACCTTGACGCCGGCGCAGCCGGGCAAGACCTCCAGCGTTGCCAATTGCTCGGCATTGACCGCTGAGCCGCCCATGTAGAAGGTGTAGTCGCACCAGGCGCGGCCGCGGGCAGCGTCAAGCTTGGCCTGCAAATCCTCCGCCCACAGCGTCAGCGGGTGGGTGTTGGGCATCTCGAAGACTGCGGTCACACCGCCCAGCACTGCACCGCGGGTGCCTGATTCCAGGTCTTCCTTGTGGGTCAGGCCCGGCTCACGGAAATGCACCTGACTATCGATGACGCCAGGCAGCACGTGCAGTCCTACGGCATCGAGCCTGGACTCAGCGCTCCAAGTCCTCTGCAGATCACCCAAGGCAACGATGCGGCCGGCGATGCAGGCCACATCAATACGCTCCGGACCATTGGGCGTGAGTGCGGTGCCGCCGCAGATCAGCACGTCGGCCTGACGACCCTGCAGCCGAAGCTCACCGAACTCTTTGCCGCTCACAGTGTGAGCTCGGTTGCTACCACTGCGGTCGAGAGGCAAGCCCCGGCGCCAAGCGCAGCAAGTCGGCTGCGCAGCACATCTTCTGCGGCCCTTTGCTCAGC
>DAIOEI010000523.1:0-1934 GCA_036746335.1 Hydrogenophaga sp.
TCCTAGGCCCCGACCCCTTCAACCAGCGCGCCGTTTACGAAGAAGTGGGCTACCTACACACCCTCACCAAAGACCTCTGGCACGGCCACCCCTGCTGCGCCTTCGGCACCACCACCGAATTCATCCAGAAAAACCCCAACACCTTTGCCGCGCTGTACCGCGCCGTGCTCACAGCTGCGGCCATGGCGCGCCAGCCAAAAAACCGCGAGCTGATCGCCAAGGTGATCGCGCCGTCGCAATACCTGAACCAGCCCGAGATTGTGGTGCGCCAGGTGCTCACCGGCACCTACGCCGATGGCCTGGGCAAGATCCAAAAAGTGCCCGACCGCGCCGACTTTGACCCCATGCCATGGCAGAGCATGGCGGTGTGGATGCTCACGCAGATGCAGCGCTGGGGCTATGTGAAGGGCGACGTGGACTACAAGGCCATCGCCGAGAAGGTGTTCCTGATCACCGATGCGCGCAAGCACATGAAGGACTTGGGCCACGACTTCATGGCCGGCCCGACCTACGCCAAGCACCGGATCATGGGCAAAGAGTTCGATCCGGCCAAGGCTGCGGCGTACGCCAAGAGCTTCGCCATCTCGAAAGCCTGACATGCAACGCATCAGCCTCAACGCACGCGCGGCGGTGGTCTCGCTGCTGCTGCTGGTCTGCTTCCTCGGTATCTGGGAGCTGGCCACCAGCGGCCCGTTGATCGGTGGTTCGTCGGCTGGCTTGACCGCCGAAGAGATCGAATACCAGCAGATGATGGGCAAGGACCCAGGCGCCGAAAAAAGCGCCGGCGTGCCCGGGCCGTGGGCGGTGGCGCAGGCCAGTTGGGGGCATCTGTCGGACCCGTTCTACGACAACGGCCCGAACGACAAGGGCATCGGCATCCAGCTCGGGCATTCGCTGGCTCGCGTGGCGGCGGGCTACTTGCTGGCCATGCTGGTGGCGATCCCGCTGGGTTTTCTGATCGGTATGTCCCCACTCATGCGCAAAGCTTTGGACCCCTTCGTGCAGGTGCTCAAACCCATCAGTCCGCTGGCCTGGATGCCGCTGGCGCTCTACGCGCTGAAAGACTCCGACGTGAGCGGCATCTTCGTCATCTTCATCTGCTCGGTCTGGCCCATGCTCATCAACACGGCGTTTGGTGTGTCGGCGGTCAAGCGCGAGTGGCTCAACGTGGCCAGCACGCTGGAAGTGAACCCGCTGCGCAAGGCGTTTCAGGTGATCTTGCCCGCCGCCGCGCCCACCATCCTCACCGGCATGCGCATCAGCATGGGCATTGCCTGGCTGGTCATCGTGGCCGCCGAGATGCTGGTGGGCGGCACCGGTGTGGGCTACTTCGTGTGGAACGAGTGGAACAACCTCTCGCTCACCAACGTGATTTTTGCGGTGCTGTTGATCGGCGTGGTCGGCATGCTGCTGGACCTCATGTTTGCGCAGTTGCAGAAGGCGGTGACCTATGTGGAGTGACACCAGCGTGCGCGAAAGCGCGGCACTTTCGGTTCCTGTGAACGCCCCCACTGAAAAGGTTTATCCGATGTCCGGTTTCCTCAAAGTCGAGCACCTCGCCAAGGCCTACCAGGCCGACAAACCGGTGTTTGCCGACGTGTCTTTCACCATCGACAAGGGCGAGTTCGTCTGCATCATCGGTCACAGCGGCTGCGGCAAGACCACCATCCTCAACGTGCTCGCGGGGCTGGACACCGCCACCCGTGGCCACTGCTTCATGGATGGCCGCGAGATCGCCGGCCCCAGCCTAGAGCGCGGCGTGGTGTTCCAGAGCCACGCGCTCATGCCCTGGCTCACGGTGCGGCAAAACATCGCGTTTGCCGTCAAGTCCCGCTGGCCCGACTGGGCCAAGGCCGAGATCGACCAGCAGGTGCAAAAGCACGTGGCCATGGTGGGCTTGAGCCCGGCCATCGACAAAAAACCCAGCCAGCTCT
>DAIOEI010000524.1:0-1928 GCA_036746335.1 Hydrogenophaga sp.
TTCTGGTTGGCCTTCATCGTCAGGATCAGGCACTCCTGCGGCACGTCGAGGAACTGCTTTTCAAACTCGCAGATGAGCACGTTCGGCCGCTCGACCAGTGCGGTCACTTCGTCGAGCAGGTCGTCATCTTCGATGGGTTTGCAGCCACCGCCCACCTTGGCGGCCGCAGCGGCCAGCTGGCGCACGATCTCGACCTTGCGCTCGGCAAACGAGGCGATCACCGCGCCGTCTTTGGCCAGCGTGGCCGCGTAGGCGTCGGCATCGGCCAGCACCACCGGGTCCACCGCGGCCTCGAAGCGGTGGCCATGCGTGCTGTTGCCAGCGGTCAGCCCCAGCGCCTTGACCGGCACCACATCGGCGCCGTGCAGCGCCACCAGACCATGCGCCGGGCGCACGAAGTTCACGCTGCTCCAGCCCGGCAGTTCGCAATCGGTTTCGAGCTGGTAGCTCATGACCTTGGGGATCGGCAGCTTGGCCATCGCTTCGTCCAGCGCTTTCTGCAGCCCTGCGGCCAGATCCGCGCCCGGCTGCACGCTGTCGAAGAACAGGGCTTCGGCCTTGCCGTCCATGGCGCGCTTGAGGCCGGCCACGGCCGAGGCATCGGCGCCCAGTCCGGCCAGGCGCTTGAGCAGCGCGGGCGTGGGCGCGCCGTTGGCGTCCAGCCCGACGCTGACCGGCATGAGCTTCTGCGACACGGCCTTGTCGGCTGCCTTGGCGACGACGCCGGTCACGTGGGCGGCCAGGCGGCGCGGCGAGGCAAACGGCGTGACCACGGCATCGGCAGCAGCCAGGCCCTGGACCTTGAGCTGCTCGGCCAGCACGCCGGCAAACGCGTCGCCCAGCTTCTTGAGCGCCTTCGGCGGCAGCTCTTCCACAAACAGTTCGACGAGGAGGTTTTGGGTTGTGTTCATAAACGGGTCAATCGCAACCCCGCCCGCTCGGCATGAAGGTTGAGGTTGTGGTCAAAACTGAAAAAGTGGCTGCACTGGAGCCGAACCGCCACCGCCAGGTGCAGCGCGTCGCCGGCGCGCAAGCCGCGCCCCATGTCCAGACACCAGGTGCGCGCCATCGACATGTCGACCGGCATCACGGCCACCTCGCGCACCTGGTAGGTCATCATGCTGGCAAACACCTCACAAACGGCGAGCGCCGCCGCCAGCGGCATGTCGCCCCGCCGGTGTTTGATGCCCAGGGCACTGGCCAGCTCCAACTGCGCCCAATCGGCGCAGCACAGGGGGGGCGCCGAGGACAGCCATTGGGCCACAGCGGCAGCCGGCGCCTCACGCGCCAACAAGGCGATCCAGACGCTCGTGTCCACATAGGTCAAGCCGCCCACGGGCGTGGCCTCGTAGGTTGGACTGGCGTCTTGCGCCGTGGGCGCTTTGCGAGAGGGGGCCATCAACAACAGACGATCAGTACCGGTTCCACTCTTCGCGCGGCACCGGCTGCGTGATGGGCACCTGTTTGTGCAATTGCGCAATCTGAGCCAGCAACTCCGCCCGCGTGGTGGCCGGGCGCTGGGGCGCGTGGGGCGAGAGCTTGAGATCGCCCTCGGGCGTCAGCTCGGCCGACAACTGGGAACCCTCCTGCAGCCCCAGTTGGCGCACCAGTTGTGCGGGCAGCCGAACGGCCAGACTGTTGCCCCAGCGGTTGATTTGAAGGTCCATGGTGTGCCTCAATGTGTCATGTAGATACACGTATCTACATTTTGCCACAGCTGCTGGCAACCCGCTGCGGGCTCAAGCCGACTTCTTCTCGATCTGGGCCACCCACTCGCGCGGCGCCATGGGGAAGCCCAGGCGTTCGCGGCTCTCGTAGTAGCTCTGCGCCACGCTGCGCGCGAGGTTGCGGATGCGGCCGATGTAGGCGGCGCGCTCGGTCACGCTGATGGCGCCGCGCGCGTCCAGCAGGTTGAAGCTGTGCGCGCA
>DAIOEI010000525.1:0-1927 GCA_036746335.1 Hydrogenophaga sp.
ACACTCACCAGCGGGTTCCCGGGCGCGATGCCCAGCACCAGGTCGCGGATCAGCGCAAAACCGGCGAGCGAGGCAATCACCGCACCAAAGCCGACCTGCGAGGCGGTGTTGAGCAGCGGCAGCACCGAGCTGGTGGCACCGGCTTCCAGGCTGTGCGAGAGCTGCGGCAGGCGCTGGCGCTGCAGCACGATCAGCAGCACGGTGGCAGCGGCCAGCGCGGTGATGACGGCCCAGACGCCGCGCAGCGCTTCGATGCGGGTGCCGCCAAAACGCGCCTCGGCCAGGTAGGTGGTGTCCAGCCGGGGCAGCAGCCAGCTGGCCAGCACATAGTTGAGCACGATCACCAGCACCACCGGCGCGATGGCGAGCGCCAGGCCGCTGGCCGCGCCCACGGGTGCGGACGCGGTGGCGGCTGGACTGGCGCCCCCAGATTCAGCGGGCACCACGGGGGCCGCAGGCGCCACGCGGGCTGCGGTCGCCGGGCGGCTGGCGGGGTCTTGCAGGGCGGTGTCGGTTTCGGCGGGGTGTTCGCCGTAGCCCTCGCCCAGCGCCCGGGCACGGGCTGCGCGGCGCATCAGCCAGGCAGTGCCCAGCACCAGCATCACCGCGCCGCCGATCAGGCCCAGGCCCGGCGCGGCAAACGGCGTGGTGCCGAAATACGGCATGGGAATGGCGTTCTGGATGGCGGGCGTGCCGGGCAGGGCGGTCATGGTGAAGGTGAAGGCGCCCAGCGCGATGGTGCCGGGGATCAGGCGCTTGGGAATGTCGGCCTGGCGGAACAGCGCGGCGGCGATTGGATAGACCGCAAAGGCCACCACAAACAGCGAGACGCCGCCGTAGGTCAGCACCGCGCAGGCCAGCACAATGGCCAGGATGGCGCGCTGCGCGCCGAGCGCGCGAGTGATGGCCTCGGCGATGGTCTGGGCGGCGCCCGAGTCTTCCATCAGCTTGCCGAATACTGCGCCCAGCAGGAACAGCGGAAAGAACGCGATCACGAAGCCGCCCAGCGCCGGCATGAAGACCTGTGTGTAGCTGGCCAGCAGCGGTGCGTCGGGGCTCAGGGCGGCGGCCAGCAAGGCCATGAGTGGCGCCAGCAACAACACGCTCACACCCCGGTAGGCCAGCGCCATGAGCAGCACCAGCGCCAATACGATGCCCAGCAGGCTGCTCATGGGCTGTTGGTCACCAGCACCTGGTTGACGTCGTGGCTGGCGCGCAGGCCGATGTCGCGGCGGTGGAGGTGCCACCACTGGTCGGCGGCGGCGTAACCCAGGTCGTGCAGCTTGTTCAGGAAACCCATGCTGGTCTGGGTCTTGCTGCTGGCCCCCAGGGGTGAGAGCAGTGCGCCGCCGTCGATCAGGTGCAGGCGCAGGGCTTCAACCCGCGCAAACAGCGGGTTGCGGTACTGGTGGGCCGGGCGGCCTTCGTCGGCAATCAGCTGGCGCAGCAAGGCAATGGAGCGCAGTTCTTTGAGCAGGCTGGCGTTGAAGGTGATTTCATTGATGCGGTCCAGAATGTCGGCCGCCTGGGTGGGCAGCTCGGTGCGCTCGCGCGGGTTGATTTGCACCAGCAGCAGGTCGTCGGCGTCGGTTTCGCCAATCAGTGGCATCAGCACCGGGTTGCCGGCGTAGCCCCCATCCCAGTAGGCTTCGCCGTCAATTTCCACCGCCTGGAACAGCAGCGGCAGGCAGGCCGAGGCCAGTACCATTTCGGGCGTGAGTTCGCGCTGGTCGAACACCCGCAGTGCCCCGGTGCTGACCCGGGTGGCCGCGATGTAGAGCTGGGTCTTGTGGCAGGCACAGACGCTTTCGAAATCCACCGTTTCGACCAGAATATCGCGCAGCGGGTTGAGGTTCAGCGGATTGAGCTGGTAAGGCGAGAAATGGCTGCCCAGGTTTTTGGCCATTTGCTGCCAGGGCGCCATGGC
>DAIOEI010000526.1:0-1921 GCA_036746335.1 Hydrogenophaga sp.
CGGTGTAGACGACCGAAAACTCGAGCAGACCGTCGGGGTCGATGTGGGGCAGCAAGCCGGGCATGGGATGTCTCCGTCAACAGGTTTGACGGGCAGATTAGCACAGCGCCGTAAAATCGGGCGACAGAAAACCCACGCCCGGACAGGCCCGGTGGCGGCACTGGGTCCAGACCCGTGGGCCTTTACCTGCTCCGGCGCACACGCAGGATCTCGTCCAGGATCAGCGAAACGGCACCGATGGTGATGCCTGCGTCGGCCACATTGAAGGAGGGGAAATGCCCACCATGAAAAATGCCCGACAGGAACGACCAGTGGAAGTCCAGAAAATCCACCACGTAGCCGTACATCACGCGGTCGATCACGTTGCCAATGGCCCCACCCAGGATGCAGGCCAGCGCAAACGCGAACAGCTTCTGGCCCGGGTTGGAGCGCAGCATCCAGACGATGAATACCGAGGCCACGATGCCGATCCCGGTAAAGAACCAGCGTTGCCAGCCGCCGGCCGAGGCCAGGAACGAGAAGGCAGCGCCCGGGTTGTGCGCGCGCACGATGTTGAAGAAGCTCGTGACATGGGTGCTGTCGCCCAATTGGTAGTTGGCCACGATCAGTTGTTTGGTGACCTGGTCCAGCAGCACGATGACAGCGGCCAGCCCCAGCCAGGGCCAGAGTGAAGCTTTGCGGTTGGTCATCAGGCCACCTTCCGGGTTTCACCGGCGCCAACGCCAGCGGCTTCGGCCAGATTGCTGACACAGCGGCCGCACAGCGTGGCGTGCTCGGCATGACTGCCCACGTCGTCGGCGTAATGCCAGCAGCGTTCGCACTTGGTGGCGGCGCTCGGCGTCACGGTCACGGCGAGTTCGGTGCCGTCCAGCACGCTGGCGGCCGAGGTGATGGTCACGAACTTCAGGTCGGCGCCCAGGGATCGCAGCAGGGCCGCGTCGTCGGCGCCGGCGGTGATGGCGAGCGTGGCCTGCAAGGACGACCCCACCTTGCCTTCGGCGCGCAGGTCTTCGATGGCTTTGTTGGCCACGTCGCGGATCTCGCGAACGCGGGTCCATTTGGCCAGCAGCGCTTCGTTGGCCGAGGGCAGTGGCGAGAAGGTCTCGAAGAAGATCGAACCTTGGGTCTGGTCCCTGGCGAACACCGCCCAGGATTCTTCAGCGGTGAAGCTGAGGATGGGCGCCATCCAGCGCAACATGGCGTGGGTGATCCGGTGCAGGGCGGTCTGGGCCGAGCGGCGGGCCAGGGACTTCGGCGCGGTGGTGTAGAGGCGGTCCTTGAGCACGTCCAGGTAGAACGCGCCCAGGTCTTCCGAGCAGTAGACCTGCAGCTTGCTCACCACCGGGTGGAACTCGTAGACATCGAAGTGTTTCAGGATCTCGGCCTGCAGCTCGCTGGCACGGGCCAGGGCGTAGCGGTCGATCTCCAGCATCTGGTCCAGTGGCACGGCGTCCGTGGCGGGGTCGAAATCGACCGTGTTGGCCATCAGGAAGCGCAGCGTGTTGCGGATGCGGCGGTAGGCGTCCACCACGCGGGCCAGGATCTTGTCGTCGATGTTCAGGTCGCCCGAGTAGTCGGTGCTGCCCACCCACAGGCGCACGATCTCGGCGCCGAGCTTGCTGGTCACCGACTGCGGCTCGACCGTGTTGCCCAGCGACTTGCTCATCTTGCGGCCCTGGCCGTCGGTGGCGAAACCGTGGGTCAGCAAGCCTTTGTAAGGTGCGCGGCCTTCGATGGCGCAGCCCAGCAGCAGCGAGCTGTGGAACCAGCCGCGGTGCTGGTCGTGGCCTTCCAGGTACAGGTCGGCCTCGGGGCCTTGCGCGTGGCTGGCGCCGTTGGGGTAGGCCTTGGCGTGGCTGCCGCGCAGCACGTGCCAGAAGGTCGAGCCGGAGTCGAACCACACCTCCAGGATGTCGGTGCT
>DAIOEI010000527.1:0-1919 GCA_036746335.1 Hydrogenophaga sp.
GCTGCGGCAACACGCACCATGCTTGTGCCGATTGCACCACGAGTGGCCATTTAGTTTCCCAGAACCAGCTGTGCGGTGGCACAATACCGTTTGCAGTCAGGTCCTTCCACAGTCACTGTCGCATCCGCCAACCGGTCCAGCCGTGTCGCGGAAGGTTTGTTTTAACCAACTAATGCTTTCCAGAGGAAAGCGGAGGTCCGCGCATCCATGAGCCAATCCCCTTCGAACGGGGGCAACGTTTACGTCGCCTACCAGTCCAATTCGTATCTCTTCGGCGGCAATGCGCCGTATGTGGAAGAGATGTACGAGAAGTACCTCGAAAACCCCGGCGGCGTTCCCGACAGTTGGCGCAGTTACTTTGATGCGCTTCAGCACGTGCCGGCCGTTGATGGTTCTGATGCCCGCGACGTACCACACCAGCCTGTCATCAATGCGTTTGCCGACCGCGCCAAGCAAGGTGGCACCAAGGTGGTCATCGCCGCAGGCGCTGATTCCGACCTGGGTCGCAAGCGCGTTTCGGTCCAGCAACTGATTGCTGCCTACCGCAACGTAGGCTCTCGCTGGGCGGATCTCGACCCCCTCAAGCGCACCGAGCGCGACCACATTCCTGAACTCGACCCGGCCTTCTACGGCTTTGCCGATGCCGACTTCGAGACCGTGTTCAACACGAGCAACACCTTCTTTGGCAAAGAGGTGATGAGCCTGCGCGACCTGCTCAACGCCCTGCGGGAAACCTACTGCGGCAGCATCGGCGCCGAGTACATGTACATCAGTGACCAGACACAAAAGCGCTGGTGGCAAGAAAAGCTGGAGTCGATCCGCTCCAAGCCCGCCTTCAATGCCGAGAAGAAGAAAAACATTCTGGATTGCCTGACCGCCGCAGAGGGCCTGGAGCGGTTTTTGCACACCAAATACGTTGGCCAGAAGCGTTTCTCGCTGGAAGGCGGCGAGAGTTTCATTGCCGCCATGGATGAGCTGATCCAGCAGGCCGGCGAGCAGGGCGTGCAAGAAATTGTGATTGGTATGGCCCATCGGGGTCGCCTGAACGTCTTGGTCAATATCCTGGGCAAGATGCCCAAAGACCTTTTCGCCGAGTTTGACCATACCGCGCCTGAAGACTTGCCTGCCGGTGATGTGAAATACCACCAGGGTTTCAGCTCCGACGTGACCACCCCGGGCGGCCCGGTGCATCTTTCCCTGGCCTTCAACCCGTCCCACCTGGAAATCGTCAACCCGGTGGTGGAAGGTTCGGTGCGTGCCCGCATGGACCGCCGCGGTGACACGCAGGGCAAGCAGGTGCTTCCGGTGCTGGTGCACGGCGACGCCGCTTTTGCTGGCCAGGGCGTGAACCAGGAAACCCTGGCGCTGGCCGCCACCCGAGGCTACACCACGGGCGGCACGGTACACCTGATCATCAACAACCAGATCGGCTTCACCACCTCCGACCCGCGCGATCTGCGATCCACACTGTATTGCACCGACATCGTCAAGGGCGTCGAGTCTCCTGTGCTTCACGTCAACGGCGACGACCCCGAAGCCGTGGTGCTGTGCATGCAGCTCGCGCTGGAGTACCGCATGACTTTCCGCAAGGACGTGGTCTTGGACATCATCTGTTTCCGAAAGCTGGGCCACAACGAGCAAGACACCCCGAGCCTCACCCAGCCGCTGATGTACAAGAAGATCGCGCAGCACCCTGGCACGCGCAAACTGTATGCCGACAAGCTGGCTGCACAAGGCCTGGGTGAGACGCTGGGCGACGACATGGCCAAGGCCTACCGCGCCGCGCTGGATGCGGGTCGCCACACGGTGGACCCGGTGCTCACCAACTTCAAGAGCAAGTTTGCTGTGGACTGGTCGCCCTTCTTGGGCAAGAAGTGGACCGACGCGGGAGACACGGCGATTCCGATGGCCGAGTGGAA
>DAIOEI010000528.1:0-1916 GCA_036746335.1 Hydrogenophaga sp.
CCGGCGGCGGTGCCTGGGACAACGCCAAGAAGTACATCGAAGACGGCCACCACGGCGGCAAGGGCTCCGAGGCGCACAAAGCAGCTGTGACGGGTGACACCGTGGGCGATCCCTACAAGGACACCGCCGGCCCCGCGGTGAACCCGCTGATCAAGATCATCAACATCGTGGCGCTGTTGATCGTGCCGCTGCTGCCGATGGCGACCTGAGTCCCCCGGGCATCCAACAGCAAGAAAGCCCGCTTCGGCGGGCTTTCTTGCTGTGATGAGCGCTCTGGTGTGGCAGCGCCGATCAAATATAGGCGTTCACCGGTTTGGCGTGGCGCATGTGCAAACTAAGCCCCAAAGCCGCCATGTGGTTGCTGTTGCGGCCCAGAATCTCTTCGGACAAGGGCAGGAAAGACTGCTCTTCGTAGGCCGCATGGGCGGTGTACTCCGCCACCAGACGGTGCAGCTCGCTCACATCCAGGTCGGTGCTTTGGCCTTTGGCCACCGGCTTGAGGCCTTTTTCCAGCCGCTTCCACAAGGCTTCGATCATGCGGTGTTCTTCGGTCAGCCGTTTGGTCATGGCCTGCACCCGTTGCAGCTCCTCGCCCGGCTGGGCGCTTGCGATCGCGGCGGGAAACAGTTCGCGTTCTTCTTCCAGATGGTGCTCAAAAATGGCCTCGCGGAAGAACTCCAGCGACTGCTCGGCAATCTGGCGCGCGCGCGCCGCCGGGGCCAGCAGGGCAGGCAGTTCGTCCAGTGCATTCAAGCGCCGAAGGATACCTTCGTGGCAGTTGGCGAAGTTGCTCAGTGGGGCCTCGGTGTTGACGGCGTTGCTCATGGTGTATTCCTGTGTTGACGACGTTCGCAAGCGCTTGAACTGCTCAGCATACTCACGATCACATACCGAGTCTGAGGCAGTACCAGCCCGTCACCCTTGACGCATGTCAAGCCTTGTTCGCTGGTTGGATCTGGTCGCTGCGTCGGCCAGTGGAAAGGCCTAGGCCACCAGCGCCACCGGGCCTCACGCCCGCTCGCAGAGCGCCTGCAACTGGGGCTGCAGGGGCAGCCCGACCACCAGCCCCAGCAAGAGCGCCTGTTCATTGGCATGGCTGACCACGCCGTCCTGCCAACTGCTGTGCGCGCGACCGATGCACGCGCTGGTGTGCGCCACCGTGCAAGCAGCCAACCCCTGGGCCTGCAGCAGCGAAAGACCAGCAATACCGGCCTGGTCTTTGCCCACCCCGGCGTCATTAAAAACCGACAGCATCGGTCGCACCGCCAATGCATAACGGGCCGAACTCACGCCGCCGTGGGAACCACTGAGTGCGATACAACCGGTGTCGTCTGGCTGCAACTCGGTGATCGAATCGATCAGTTTCAGCGGCCAGGGCGGTATGGGGCTGGGGGTCATGAAGGAATCGAGGCTTCAGGGCCAGACCGAGGGAAACAGCGGGTCATCCATCGGCGCCCCATCGGGCAGGCGCTGGTCGAGTCCGGGAAACGGTGGTGAAGTGCGCCAGTGTCGCACCGCATGCGTGGCGTCGTCACCCAGGTAGCGCGCGGAGAACACACGGCGCCGCGCCCCGGGGCCCGTGCCACTGCTGGCATGCAGGCTGAGCATGTGAAAGGCCACGCAGTCGCCGGGCTCCAGCTCCCAGGCCAGTTGCCGGTAGGTCTCGGGCTCAGCATCAATGGGCGGCAATTCGGCCAGCGTGCCCTCAGGGAACCATTTGGCCTGCTGGTCGCGGAAGGTGCGCGGCATGTACCAGGTGCCAGCGTGCGAGCCGGCGACGAAGCGCAGCGTGCTGGCCAGCGGCACCGGTTCCACCGGGATCCAGAAGCTGACGTTCTGCCTGCCGGCCACGTTGTAGTACGGCTGGTCCTGGTGCCAGGGCGTGGGCTGGCGCGTGCCCGCTTCCTTGACCAGCA
>DAIOEI010000529.1:0-1913 GCA_036746335.1 Hydrogenophaga sp.
GCAGTTCTATGGCGAAGCCAAGGCCCATGCGCAACTCGCCATCAGACCGAGGGCCGCCGCGCTGGGCGCATCCGCCAGCTCGGGCGTCGATGACATCCACGACAGCGCTTTCGCCCAGGCACTGGGCGACCTGTCGGTGGTGCGCGGCGCCGAAGACCCGCTGGCCCGGTTGCAGGGCCACATCCGCAACACCCCGCACCGCGTGCTGCTGCTGGCCGAGAGCGACGGGCGGCGCGAGAGCCTGCTCGACTTCCTGCGCGCCAGTGGTCTGAACCCACCCGCCTTCGACTCGCTGGCCGAGTTCCAGGGCAACGACGAAAAGGTCGGCATCGCCACCTCGGTGCTCACCGTGGGTTTCAGCTCGCTGGAAGACGGCATCGACTTCGTCACCGAAACCGAGCTGTTCGCCGCCGGACCGACCACGCGCCGGCGCAAAAAGCAGGAGCAGGTCAGCGACGTCGAGGCGCTGATCAAGGACCTCTCCGAGCTGAACCTGGGTGACCCGGTGGTGCACAACGCCCATGGCATCGGTCGCTACCGCGGTCTGATACACCTCGACATGGGGGACAAGAACCCCGACGGAACGCCCGCGCTGCAGGAATTCCTGCACCTGGAATACGCCGACAAGGCGGTGCTCTACGTGCCGGTCAGCCAGTTGCAGCTGATCGGTCGCTACACCGGCGTGAGCGCTGATGAGGCCCCGCTCCACAGGCTGGGCAGCGGCCAGTGGGAGAAGGCCAAGCGCAAGGCGGCCGAGCAGGTGCGCGACGCCGCCGCCGAGCTGCTGAACATCTACGCCCGCCGCGCCGCGCGCCAGGGCCATGCCTTCCGTTTCAGCGCGCAGGACTACGAGATCTTCGCCAACGACTTCGGCTTTGAAGAAACCGCCGACCAGAAGGCCGCGATCCACGCCGTGATCCAGGACATGATCAGCCCGCAGCCCATGGACCGCCTGGTCTGCGGCGACGTGGGTTTCGGCAAGACAGAGGTCGCCCTGCGCGCCGCCTTCGTGGCCATCACCGGCGGCAAGCAGGTCGCCTTTCTCGCGCCGACCACGCTGCTGGCCGAGCAGCATTACCAGACCCTGGTGGACCGCTTCGGCAAGTGGCCGGTGAAGGTGGCCGAGATGAGCCGCTTCCGTTCACAGAAAGAAATCACCGCCGCCATGAAAGGCATCAGCGACGGCAGCGTGGACATCGTGGTCGGCACCCACAAGCTGCTGAGCGAAAAAACCAAGTTCAAAGACCTGGGCCTGCTCATCATCGATGAAGAACACCGCTTCGGCGTGCGCCACAAAGAGGCCATGAAACAGCTGCGCGCCGAGGTGGACGTGCTCACGCTCACCGCCACGCCGATCCCGCGCACGCTGGGCATGGCGCTGGAGGGCCTGCGCGACCTGAGCGTGATCGCGACCGCTCCGCAGCGCCGCCTTGCCATCAAGACCTTTGTGCGCTCCGAGAGCAACGGCGTGATCCGCGAAGCCGTTTTGCGTGAGTTGAAGCGCGGCGGCCAGGTCTACTTTCTGCACAACGAGGTCGAGACCATCGAGAACCGGCGCCAGAAGCTCGAAGAAATCCTGCCCGAGGCGCGCATCGCCATCGCCCACGGCCAGATGCCCGAGCGCGAGCTGGAGCGGGTGATGCGCGACTTCGTGGCGCAGCGCTACAACCTGCTGCTGTGCTCGACCATCATCGAAACCGGCATCGACGTGCCCACGGCCAACACCATCGTGATGAGCCGCGCCGACAAGTTCGGCCTGGCCCAACTGCACCAGTTGCGCGGCCGCGTGGGCCGCAGCCACCACCAGGCCTATGCCTACCTCATGGTGCCGGACATCGAGGGTCTGACCAAACAGGCGTCCCAGCGGCTGGACGCGATCCAGCAGATGGAAGAACTCGGCAGCGGTTTCTACC
>DAIOEI010000530.1:0-1911 GCA_036746335.1 Hydrogenophaga sp.
AGTCGGTCCAGTTGAAGGTGGTGCCCGAGCCGTCGGCACGGTGCACCACGGTGATGGCGGTGTCCGGCAGTTTTTTGCCAGGGTTCAGCGCGGCCAGCTTGGGGTCGTTCCACTTGCTGATCTTGCCCATGAACATCTCGGCCAGCACAGGGCCGGTCACGCGAAGATCACCCTTGGCAAAGCCAGGCAGGTTGAACGAAGGCACGGTGCCGCCGATGATGGCAGGGAACTGCACCATGCCGTCTTTGTCGAGATCGGCACCAGAAACCGGCGCGTCGGTAGCACCAAAAGCCACGGTCTTGGCACGGATCTGGCGCATGCCGCCCGAGGAACCGATGGACTGGTAGTTCAGGCCGGTGCCGGTTTCTTTTTTGTAGGCTTCAGCCCACTTGGCATAGATCGGGAAGGGGAACGTGGCGCCAGCGCCGGTGATGTCGGCGGCAATGGCCGAGCCCATGGCCAAAGTGGCCAATGCGGCAGCGGCGACGGTCTTGAGAAGGGTGCGTTTGGTGTTCATGAAAGTCCTTGGGGTTGGGAAAAAAAAACCACGGGGTGAATGTAGGCTGGCAATGTGACAAGTGCGTGACATTCACAAAACGGGTGGGCTTCTGGCGGGTTGCAGGCCCGGCGCCAGGGGACCTGGTGCAGGGGACCTGGCAGAAATGGATCGTGGAGTTGGCAGCATGCTGGTTGTGTATCCAGCGGACTCAAATCAGCTTCTCTCGCACCTTGGCCGTGACCCATTCGCTGACGACCACTGTCGCCAGGATCAGGATGAGCAGGGTGGTGACCTTGGGCCAGGCCAGCGTGCCCAGCGCGGCTTCGAGCTTGACGCCAATGCCGCCCGCCCCCACCAGCCCCAGCACGGTGGATTCGCGGATGTTGATGTCCCAGCGGAACACCGTGATGCCCGCCAGCGTGGGCGCCACCTGCGGCACCACACCCCAGGCCATGGTCTGGGCGGTGCCGGCCCCGGTGGCCTCGATCGCTTCGACCTGCGCGGCATCGATCTCTTCAATCGCTTCGTATAACAACTTGCCGATGAAGCCGATGGAACGCAGCGCAATCGCCAGGATGCCGGCCAAAACGCCCGGCCCCAGAATGGCCACCAGCAACAGTGCCCAGATCAGCGAGTTGATGGAGCGCGAAGCGACGATGACAAACAGCGCCACTGGTCGCACGAAGCGCGCGCTCGGCGTGGTGTTGCGCGCCGCCAGAAAGGCCACCGGCACCGCCATCACCAACCCCATGAGCGTGCCCAGCGTGGCGATGTTGATGGTTTCCCAGAGCGGCCACCACAGCTCGGGCAGAAAGTCCCAGGCGGGGGGCATCATGCGCGAACCGATGTCCTGCACCTGTGCCGGCGCATCGGCCACAAAAGCCCAGATGGTGTCCTGCGTCATCACCTGGAAGGTCCAGGATACGAACGCCAGTGCCAGCACCCAGCTGCCGAACACCATCCAGTCGGCGCGGGTGGAGCGTTTGCGCCAAACCGGCAAGTTCGGAGTACTCGTGCTCACTGGATGCGCTTTCTGAGCCAGCCCGAGCTGTACTCGGCCACCATGACGATGGCGATGATGACCAGAATGATGGCCGCAGCCGAATCAAACTCGTAACGGTCCATGGCGGTGTTCAGCGTGGCGCCAATGCCGCCAGCGCCCACGATGCCGATCACCGCCGATTCGCGAAAATTGATGTCCAGCCGGTACAGCGACAGGCCCACCAGCCTTGGCATGACCTGCGAGAGCACCGCAAAGTCCAGCACCTGCAGGTAGCCCGCTCCGGTGGCGCGCAGCGCTTCGAGCTGCGAGGCCTCGATTTCTTCGATGTCTTCGGCCATCAGCTTGGCCATGAATCCGATGGTGGCGAAAGTCAGCGTGAGGAAACCGGCGAAGGGGCCGAAGCCGAACA
>DAIOEI010000531.1:0-1891 GCA_036746335.1 Hydrogenophaga sp.
GCGCCAAAGGGCACGATGATGCGGGTGGTGGCTGCAGGCTGGGCCCAACTGAAGCCGGGCGCGGTCAGGGCCGCAGCCAGAGCGCTTGTGCGGATGAGGAAGTGTCGGCGGTTGGGCATGTTCGGGTCCTGATCATGTCAAAGGTTCAGAGCTTGTCGGCAGCGCTGGTGAAGGAGTCAGCAAAAAAGGCTTCGGGCGGCAGTCCGGCTTGGGCACTGTACTGCTCGCGAGCCGACTCCACCACGATGGGCGCACCACAAGCGTACACCTCGTGGCCGGAAAGGTCGGGATGGTCTTGCAGCACCGCCTGGTGAACAAAACCGGTGCGCCCGGTCCAGGCGTCTTCGGGCAAGGCGTCGGAGATCACCGGCACCACATGCAGGTTCGGCATCGCGGCCGCTTGTGCCGTGAGCCAATCGAGTTGGTACAGGTCGGCTGGGCGGCGCCCGCCCCAATACAGGGTGGCCGGGCGCTGAATGCCCTTGACATGCATGTGTTGCAAGATCGCCTTGATGGGTGCGAAGCCCGTTCCCGAGGCCAGCAGGATGATGGGTTTGTCGCTGTCTTCGCGCAGATAGAAGCTGCCGTAAGGTCCTTCAATGCGCAAAATGTCTTTCTCTTTGAGTGTGCCGAAAACTTGGTCGGTGAACTTGCCGCCGGGCATGTGGCGCAAATGCAGTTCCATCCAGGCCTGTCCTTCCTGGGTGTGGGGCGCGTTGGCCATGGAGTAGCTGCGCCGGTCGCCGCCAGCCAGCAGAAACTCCACATATTGGCCAGCGTGGTAACGGAAGGTGTCTGCAGCCGGCAATTGCAGGCGCATCACGATCACATCGTGCGAAGCACGCTCCAGCGAACTCACCCGCACCGGCATTTTCTTGATCGGGAACGCCCCCGCGTCGGTGACCTGGCGCGATTCCAGTGCCACGTCGCTGTGTGCCACGCCACAGCAGGTGAGCACATAGCCCGCAGCCTCTTCGTCGGCGCTCAGCGCTTTGGCCTGGTGCGGGCCGTGCACCACAGTGCCGCTGAGTTTCTTGCATTTGCAGGAGCCGCAGGCACCGTCTTTGCAGCCGTAAGGCAGGCCGATGCCTTGCCGTATACCGGCCGCCAGCAAGGTTTCTTCAGGCTGTGCTTCAAAGATGCGCCCGCTGGGCGCCACGGTGATGGTGAATGTCATACTGTCTGGTGTTGGTTGCGTGCGGCCCTGTACGGCTGCTGCCGGGCTTGTAATTCATTGTCTCAAATTCGGATTTTGCATGGGCCAAACTGGCGCTTTGCCCGCACGCTTTCGGCGTGAACGGGTGCTCATCATCGGTTGTGGTGACGTGGGGCAACGGGCTGCCCGTGAATTGGGTGGCGGAAAAAGAGTGCGCCTGCTGGCCTTGACCTCCTCGCCTGAGCGCCGGGAGGGCCTGCGCAAGCAAGGCATCACACCCCTGTTGGGCAACCTCGACGAACCCGCCAGCCTGCAGCGCCTGGCCGGTCTGGCCACGCGGGTGCTCCACCTGGCTCCGCCACCCAATGGCGAGGTGCCTGCTTGGCGCAAGGACACGCGCACACGGGCTCTGGTGCGCGCCTTGGCGCGGCGTGGTGCCCCGTGGACGCTGGTATACGGCTCCACCAGTGGGGTGTACGGCGACCACCAGGGCCAATGGGTGAGCGAGGCCACTGTGGCTGCGCCTGCCACGCCCCGCGCCTTGCGGCGGGTGGATGCGGAGGGCGCTGTGCACCGTTGGGGCCGTGCCAGCGGCGTGCGCACCATTGCCTTGCGCATTCCAGGTATCTACGCGCCAGATCGGCCCGGCGGCACACCTCGGGAGCGTCTCTTGCGCGGTACGCCGGTGCTGCTGCCCAGCGACGATGTGTACACCAACCACATCCATGCCGATGA
>DAIOEI010000532.1:0-1890 GCA_036746335.1 Hydrogenophaga sp.
TATTTGCTGGCCTCGACGGTGCTGGTGCCCATCTACGGCAAGTTGGCCGATACCTACAGCCGCAAGCGCATTGAGCTGGGGGCGGTGCTCACGTTCCTGACGGGCTCGTTCCTGTGCGGACTGGCCGGCGAGTTTGGCCCGCTGCCTCTGCTGGGTGACGGCATGAACCAGCTCATCGCCTTCCGGGCTTTGCAGGGCATGGGCGGTGCGGGCTTGTTCGCTATGGCCTTCATCATCATCGCCGACTTGTTTGCGCCCGCCGAGCGGGGACGCTACCAGGGCTTTGTGGGGGCTGTCTTCGGCATTGCCAGCGTGTTGGGTCCTTGGGTGGGTGGTATGCTGACCGACTACGGCAGCGACCTCATCCCCGGCGTAGCGGGCTGGCGATGGGTGTTCTACGTCAACCTGCCCTTCGGGGCCATTGCCCTGTGGTTCATCGTCATGCGGATGCCGCGCCTCCAGCCGCCCGGCGAGCCGCGTCCCCTCCACTGGCCGTCGGCCGCCTTGCTGGTGAGCAGCCTCGTGGCGCTGATGCTGGCCCTTCAGGCCGACAAATCGGTGTATCCCTGGACGTCGCCCCTCGTGCTGGGCCTACTGGCCGGGGCGGTGCTGGGGATGTTGACCTTCGTGCGCTGGTCTACGCGGTTGCCCAATCCGCTGCTCGCTTTTCAGCTTTTTGCCAATCGCGTGTTTCGCTTTTCCAACCTGGCTTTGTTCATGCTCGGCGCCGTGTTCATCAGCATCCTGATCTTCGAACCTCTGTTTGTGGTCAATGTGCTGGGCTTTTCGGCTACGGAGGCGGGCTCCAGCCTCATTCCCCTTTCGATGGGCATTGTGACCGGCTCGACCACGGCCGGGCAACTGGTGTCGCGCTTTGGCCACTACCGCCGCTGGATGCTTGGTGGGCTGTCTTTGTTGTTTGTGGGAATGCTGCTGCTGTCGGGCCTTTCGGCCGAGATCACCTACTGGCAACTGGTCCTGATCATGTTCACGTGCGGACTGGGCATGGGCCCTTCGTTTCCGCTCTACACGTTGGCCATCCAGAATGCCGTCGAGATGCGCTTCATTGGGCAGGCCACCAGCGCCAGCCAGTTTTTCCGGCAGATGGGCGGGGTGATCGGCTCGGCCATGATGGGCGCTTTGCTGACGGGCGTGCTGCTATCGCAACTGGGCTTTGTGCCCGAAAGCGTCAGCGCCAGCGAAGGCGGCGTAGGGGGGCAGACATCTACCGAAGACTACCTACCCGTACTGAAAAATGCCTTCCAGACGGGCGTTACGCGGATCTACACCGGCAACCTGGTGCTGATCGCCCTGGCCATTGTGGCCACCCTGTTCGTGCCCGAGTTGCCCCTGCGCCGCTCCAACCAGCCCGCTGCCAGTCCGCCGCCTTCCTCTGCGCCCAACGGTCAGGCCCCGCGCCCCGCGCCGCGCCCGACGCCTTCGTCTTCCTGATCGGGCGACCACCCGGCCAGAAACCGCGCCGCCAGTTGGGACCCTCGCCGCAGCGAGCGGATGGCCCATTCGGCCCGTTTCTGCGCCTGCACGTCGGGGGGTAGTTGCCACTGGGCAGGAGGCAACGTAGCGCGCAGCCGTTCGGTAAGGGTGTACAGCACCAGCGCCGCCGCCACCGACACATTGTAGCTCTCCGTGAAGCCGTACATCGGAATCCGCAGCCGCGCGTCGGCCGCCGCCAGCAGCGTGGGGGAGAGGCCCTTTTTCTCGCTACCGAACAGAAAGGCCGCGGGCTGTTGCAGGTCGAAGTCGGCCAGGGCGGTGGCGTCGGCATCGGGCACGGTAGCCACCAGCCGGTAGCCCGCCGTGCGCAGTTGGGCGGCGCAGTCGGCGGCATTGTCGGCATGCGCGTGGTGTACGTGCAGGTCGAGCCACTTT
>DAIOEI010000533.1:0-1888 GCA_036746335.1 Hydrogenophaga sp.
AACTCCAGGTAACCGAACTGCCGTTCCACCACCAGGTTGCCGGGCTTGACGTTGTCGTGCTTCAGGGCGACGTCGGTCAACCACTCGATGTCCATGCCGGGCGCCACTTCAATCACCATGGCGGCATCGTTGTGGCGTGGCAAGAATCCGCGAGCGGTGGAACCGAGCAGACACATCAGCTGTGGCTGCAGGCGGTCCAGAAAGATGTAGCTGCGCAAAGTGGACATGACAGGCTTTCAGCGAAGGTGTTCGAGTTCTTCCTGCACGATGCGCAGGACCATGGCGGAGAGCTCGGGTGTGAGCGTGGTCGGCTCAGCGGTACCGGCAGCAGCAGTCGCCGCGCCCGAGGCCATGGCCCCGGCCCAGCCGCCGGGCAACGGAAAGGCCACGCGTTTCCAGTTCACCAGCAGCTCGGGGCCCACGTTGCAGTCCACCGAGCTTTTGCCGGCGTAGCCGGTGCCGATGGTGAAGGTGTAGGGCAATCCGGTGTTGGCCCCGGTGCTGTCGAGCACCGTGCTGCCGTTGACGACCACGCGGTAGTAGTCCAGCGCCGCTCCCCAGGCCACGGCCTGCGGGGCGTCGGCCGTGAAGATGCCCGAGGTGTGGCCCGCGCCGCTGTGCTGCAGCATCAGGCCCGCCACACCCATGGCCTGGTCCATGTCCTGCACCACCACACAGCCCAGAATGGGTGAGAGCTTTTCCTTGAGCAGCACATGGCCCGCATGCGGCTGCGCGATGGGGCATATCAGTGCCTGGCAATCGGCCGGCACCCGCACGCCCGCGGCCTGCGCAATTTCGTGCGCCGGGCGGCCCACCACCTTGCCGTTGAACCTGCCACCAGGGAAAGCATGGTGCTGGATCTTCAGCGCTTCCTCTTCGGTGCACACATGCGCACCCTGGCGGGCCAGGGCCTGCAGCATCGGCTGGGCAACGCCGGCGTGCAGCATCACCACCGACGGCGCCGAGCAGGGGCTGCCATGGTCAAAGTTCTTGGCGGTGACGATCTGTTGCGCCGCCGCGTCGATGTCGGCGCTGGCGTCCACATAGATCGGCACGTTGCCCGGTCCCACCCCGATGGCGGGATTGCCCGAGCCGTAGGCCGCACGCACCATGGGCGTGCCGCCAGTGGCCAGGATCACGTCGGTGCGGGGGTCGCGCATCAGCGCACCGGTGGCCTCCACCGTGGGACGCGTCAGGATCTGGACGGCGTTGGCCGGGCCACCGGCCGCTTCGATGGCGGCTTGCAACTCCCGAGTCACGGCGGTGCAGCAGGCCAGCGCCACCGGATGGGGCGAGACGACCAGCGCGTTGCGCGTCATCAGGCACATCAATGTCTTGAAGAGGATGGTGGCCACCGGCGAGGTGGAATTGGACAGACCCACCACCACACCGGCAGGGCGGCCGATCTCCACGATGCGCAGCGCATCAACGCGTCGCACACCGCCCAGGGCCACCCGGTCCCAGGCGCTGGGCGTGAGGGTGCAGGCCATGTGGTTCTTGGCGATCTTGTCGGCCACCTTGCCGATGCGGGTTTCGCGCACCGCCCACTCGGCGTAGAAATCGGCGCGCGGCAACAGGGCGGCCGCCACCCGCTTGGCCACGTCCTTGGCGTGCTCCGGCGTCCAGGCCGCCAGTGCATCGGCCGCTGGCCGGGCCTGGGCCAGCAACAGCCGCGCCTCCTGCAACGCGGCCAGGTCGTTGTCGGCCACGACAATGGGGTTGAGTGAACTCATGGATCGGACAGTCCAATGGGTCAACGGCGCTGCGCGGCGCTGGCCACGGCATTGAGGTCCACGCCTTCGAGCGCGCTGAAGATGGCGTCCACCGCCTGCTTCTCCTGCGGGCTGGCCGCCTGCAGGCGGGTGGTGTCGAGCAGCTGGCGCAAGGC
>DAIOEI010000534.1:0-1888 GCA_036746335.1 Hydrogenophaga sp.
ATCGTGCCAATGTTGACGTGCGGCTTGTTACGCTCAAACTTACCCTTGGCCATTGTCTTGTCCTGTTCTTCTCTGGTTGCTCTCGACGGCGCGAAGCCGTCAGGCGATCTTGGAGATCACATCCTCGGCCACGGCCTGCGGCACGGGCTCGTAGTGATCAAATTGCATGGTGAACTGGGCGCGGCCCTGAGTGGCCGAACGCAGGTTGTTCACGTACCCGAACATGTTCGCCAGCGGCACCATGGCGTTCACCACCGTGGCGTTGCCGCGCATCTCCTGGCCCTGGATCTGGCCGCGCCGGGAGTTCAGGTCGCCGATCACCGACCCGGTATAGTCGTCCGGGGTGACCACTTCGACCTTCATGATCGGCTCGAGCAGCTTCATGCGCAGGTTCGACTTGGCTTCGCGCAGGGCAGCACGGGCCGCGATCTCGAACGCCAGCACGCTGGAGTCCACATCGTGATAGGCACCGTCGAGCAGGGTCGCGGTGAAATCGATCACCGGGAAGCCGGCCAGCAGGCCGTTCTCGCGCACCGAATTGATGCCCTTTTCCACGCCCGGCACGTATTCCTTCGGCACCGAGCCGCCGACCACCTTGGACTCGAAGGCATAGCCCGAGCCCGGCTCGCCCGGCGCGAAGCGCACCTTGATGCGGGCGAACTGGCCGGTACCGCCGGTCTGCTTCTTGTGGGTGTAGTCGATCTCGTAAGCCTGACCCAGCGTCTCGCGATAGGCCACTTTGGGCTGGCCGACATTGGCCTCGACCTTGAACTCGCGGCGCATGCGGTCAACCAGGATGTCCAGGTGCAACTCGCCCATGCCGGCAATGATGGTCTGGCCGGATTCCTCGTCGGTCTTGACGCGGAAGGACGGATCCTCCGCCGCCAGACGCGCCAGCGCCATGCCGAGCTTTTCCTGGTCGCCCTTGGATTTCGGCTCGATGGCGATCTCGATCACCGGCTCGGGGAACTCCATGCGCTCCAGAATGACCGGAGAGGCCGGGTCGCACAGCGTGTCACCCGTGGTGGTGTCTTTCAGGCCCGCAATGGCGACGATGTCACCAGCGAAAGCCTCCTTGATGTCTTCACGCGAATTGGCGTGCATGAGCAGCATGCGGCCGACGCGTTCCTTCTTGTCCTTCACCGTGTTCAGCACCGAGGTGCCGGTGGTGATCTGGCCCGAATAGATGCGGCAGAAGGTCAGCGAGCCCACGAACGGGTCGTTCATGATCTTGAAGGCCAGCATGGACAGCGGCGACGCGTCCGAGGACTGGCGCTCGATCTCGGCCTCGGTGCGCGGGTCGATGCCGCGAATGTTCAGCACGTCCACCGGCGAGGGCAGATAATCCACCACCGCGTCCAGCAGCGGCTGCACGCCCTTGTTCTTGAACGCCGTGCCACACAGCACCGGGTTGAAGGCCAGCTGCAGCGTGCCCAGACGGATCAGGCGCTTCAGGGTCGCGATGTCGGGCTCGGTGCCTTCAAGATAGGCTTCCATGACCGTCTCATCGAGCTCCACCAGAGTCTCGACGAGGTACTCGCGGTACTCGGCGGCCTTGTCGGCCATGTCGGCGGGGACGTCTTCCTCACGCCAGGTGGCACCCAGGTTTTCCGATTCCCAGATCAGCGCCTTCATGGTGAGAAGGTCAATGCAGCCAGCGAAGTCGCTTTCCGACCCGATCGGCAGCTGGAGGCAGAGCGGCTTGGCGGCCAGGCGCTCCTTGATCATCTCGACGCAGCGGTAGAAATCGGCACCCAGCTTGTCCATCTTGTTGACGAACACCATGCGCGGGACCTTGTACTTGTCCCCCTGGCGCCAGACCGTTTCGGTCTGCGGCTCCACACCGGCATTGGCGTCCAGCAGCGCCACGGCGCCGTCCAGAACGCGC
>DAIOEI010000535.1:0-1886 GCA_036746335.1 Hydrogenophaga sp.
ACGTGACCGATCAGCACGCGGTGCTGATGAACCGCACGCGCCAGGCCAGCATGGTGCTGCCGGGGCAGAACCTTCTGCTCATGGAAGTGGCTCCGGCCCTGTTTGGTGCCCACATGGCCAACGAGGCCGAGAAGGTGGCCCCCGATGTGACGCTGGTGGAGTGCAGCATGATCGGCGCCAGCGGACGCATGTACCTCAGTGGCAGCGTGGCGTCGCTGGCCAAAGCGAAGGCGCATGTGGAGCAACTGCTGGAGCAGATTCCGGGTCGGGGCTAGGGGAGCCTGCGCGGCAGGACGACAAGAGTAAGCGCACTTTGTTTGTGGCCGCGCTGCCATGGTCGATGCCCTTGCTGGCCACCGCATTGCTGGTGTCCTTGGGTGCGGGCTTTGTTCGTGGTTTTGCCGGCTTCGGCTATTCGGCGCTGGCCGTTGCGGGCCTGTCCATGCTGGTCTCGCCGTCCGCCGTGGTGCCGGCCGTGTTGAGCCTGGAAGTGATCGCCAGTGCCGGGCTGCTGCGCAGCAGCCTGCCGCAGATCGACCGGGCCTGGCTGCGAGCGCTGCTGATGGGCAACGGGGTGTTTGCGCCGGTTGGCATCGCTGCGCTCGTGGCGTTGCCCGAGGACCTCTTGCGAATGTTGCTGGGTGGCACCTTGCTGCTGTGCGCAGGCTGCTTGCGCGTGGCCTGCAGCCGCTCGTTGCGCGACACAGCCGTCTTGCGCGCTGTGGCCGGCACGGGCGCGGGTTTGCTCAACGGCCTGGCATCCAGCGGTGGTGTGTGGGCCGCGATGCTGATGGCAAGTTCGGGTTTGCCTGCTGTGACATTGCGAGCAACGATGAACGTGTTCCTGATGGCTGGGGGCGCCTACACCCTGCTTTTAGCAGCTGCATTCACGGCAGGTTAGGGTGGCGCCAGGCTGCTCAGCCCTGCGACGTTGCTGTGGATCGGCCTTCTGATGCCCGCGATGTGGCTGGGCATCTGGTGGGGCGGGCACTGCTTTGCCCACACCAGGCAGGGCAACTTTCGCCATCAGGTGTTGAACCTGCTGATCGTGATATCGAGCCTGGGCGTGCTGCGGGCGCTCTGGGGCATGCAGAACACCTGAGCCGATGGACACCGGCCATCAACGATGCCGGCGCATCAGGTGGCCCTGAGCGTGTCTTGCATCATCGACAAGCGCATGTCGAACTCGGGCCAGACCCAGCGCCAGAAGGCCACTCGCGCGCTCTGCCAGCGGATGGCGTCGACTCCGGGTGTGGCGCCGATGCGCGTCCAGGCCCAGGCCATGAGCAGCAGGGCCACCGCACGCAGGAAGTCGTCGGCCAGCCAGTGGGGTAGGTCGGCGGTAGCGTCTTGGGCGGTGCTGCGCGGCAGCAGTTGGGTTTGCAGGAAGGCGCTGAACCGGTCGAGTTCGGCCCTCACCCGCTCGGCCGGTTCGTCATCGCCCAGTTCGGCGGCCATGTCCGCCAGCAGCTGCAGCAGCGCCGCGCCGCCGTCGGGCAGGGTCTTGCGCAGCAGCAGGTCGATGGCCTGGATCTCGTTGGTGCCCTCGTAGATCATGGCCACACGCGCATCGCGCACGATTTGTTCGACGCCCCATTCGCGCACATAGCCGTGACCACCGAAGACCTGCAGGCAGGCGCTGGCGCCGTGGAAGGCCTGGTCGGTCCAGGCAGACTTGAGCACGGGGGTGACAAGGGCGCACCAGCGGTTGGCGAGGGCGCGGCGCTCTGCGTCGCCGTGGTGTTTGAGGATGTCGAGTTCCAGCGCGGTGCGGTAGGCCACCACGCGGCCGGCGTCGACCCAGGCGCGCTGGGTGTCGAGGATGCGCCGAATGGCCGGGTGCTCCTCAATGAGATCTGCCTCGCCGGCCTTTGCTGTTCCGCCGG
>DAIOEI010000536.1:0-1881 GCA_036746335.1 Hydrogenophaga sp.
AAGCCGGTCAGCGGCTGGCCTTGCGTCTGGCACTGCAAGCCATCGAGGCGGACGGGCCGGTCCAGCCCGCAGTGCTCGACAACACTTTCTTGCAAGCCATGCGAAGCGTGCTGCGCCATCCGACGCTGGACGCTGCTTTCAAGGAACTCGTGCTCACCCTGCCGGCCGAAACCTACATGGCAGAACAGCTTGCTGTGGTGGACCCGCAACGCATCCACGCCGTGCGCGAGACCATGCGCGAGCAACTGGCCGAGGCATTGCTGGACGACTGGGTCTGGGCCTACGAGCAACATCGGGACAACGGCGCCTACCAGCCCGATCCCGTGAGCACCGGTCGACGCGCGCTGGCAGGCATGGCGCTGACCATGCTGTGCCTGGCTGCGCGCGAAACGGGTGACACCGTCTGGCCCGGCAAGGCCTACCAGCGTTTCAAGGTCGCCACCAACATGACCGACCGCTTCAATGCACTGGCGGCCCTGGTGATCAGCGGTCAGCCGCTGGCCAGGGAAGCACTGGCGCGTTTTCACCAGCAATTCAAGAGCGAGGCGCTGGTGATCGACAAGTGGTTTGCGCTGCAGGCAGGTGCACCCGACCGGGGCGGCAACATCCTGCCGGCTGTGCGCCAGCTCATGGCCCATGAAGACTTCCACCTCAAAAATCCCAACCGTGCGCGCAGCGTGATCTTCAGCTACTGCAGCGCCAACCCCGGCGCCTTCCACCGCAGCGATGCGGCTGGTTATGTGTATTGGAGCGAACGTGTGCTCGAGCTCGACGGGTTCAATCCTCAAGTGGCCGCGCGGCTGGCCCGGGCGCTGGACCGCTGGAAAAAACTCGCTGAGCCCTATCGAAACGCGGCCCGCGAAGCCATTGCCCGCGTGGCGGCCAAACCGGACTTGAGCAACGACGTTCGGGAAGTGGTGACGCGCGCGCTGGCCGAATGACCCTGCGGCCCCCGCGCGACGCTCAATTGATGACCTGATCTGATCCCTGGAACCCATTCATGACCAAACACATCTCCCTGACCCGCTACCTGGTCGAACAACAACGCAGCGCTGGCCGCATCCCGGGCGATCTGCGTCTTTTGCTGGAAGTGGTCGCCAGAGCCTGCAAACGCATCAGCCAGGCGGTCAACAAAGGTGACCTGGGTGAAGTCATGGGCTCGGCCGACTCGGAAAACGTGCAAGGCGAGGTACAAAAAAAGCTGGACATCATCGCCAACGAGGTGCTGATCGAGGCCAACGAATGGGGGGGGCACCTCGCTGCCATGGCCAGCGAGGAAATGGAAGGAATTTATGTGGTGCCCAACCGGTTTCCGCAAGGCGAGTACCTGCTGATGTTCGATCCGCTGGACGGCTCGTCGAACATCGACGTCAACGTCTCGATTGGCACCATCTTCTCGGTGCTCAAAAAAGGCAACGAAGACCCGACCACCATCGAACCGGTCCAGGAGGGTGACTTCCTTCAACCCGGTACACAGCAAGTGGCGGCCGGGTATTGCGTCTACGGCCCGCAGACCACACTGGTGCTCACCGTGGGTGATGGCGTGGCCATGTTCACGCTGGACCGGGAGCAAGGCTCCTTCATCCTGACCAAGGAAAACCTGCAGATTCCCCCGGACACCAAGGAGTTTGCGATCAACATGAGCAACATGCGCCACTGGGACGAGCCCATGCAGCGCTATGTGCAGGAGTGTCTGGCGGGAAAGGAAGGCCCTCGCGGCAAGGACTTCAACATGCGCTGGATCGGCTCCATGGTGGCCGATGTGCACCGCATCCTCAGCCGAGGCGGCGTCTTCATGTATCCATGGGACCGTCGCGAACCAGAAAAGGCCGGGAAACTGAGGCTGATGTATGAAGCCAACCCCATGGGCTGGGTGGTGGA
>DAIOEI010000537.1:0-1877 GCA_036746335.1 Hydrogenophaga sp.
TGCGGCAGCAGCACCACGCCCAGCGCCACGCCCAGCAAGGCGGTGGGGAACTCCATCAACAGGTCGGCATACGACAGCCAGCTCACACTGCCAGGCGTCAAGTGGGAGGCGATCTGGGTGTTGATGAGCAGCGACACCTGCGCCACGCTCACTCCCAGCAAGGCGGGCAGCATCAGGCGCGTGACGCGATGGGTGCCTGGGTGAGCCCAGGCAGCCTTCAGGTCAGACCAGCGCCACCCCACCCGCGGCAGCATGCCGATGCGCAACAAGGCAGGCACCTGCACCCCCAGCTGCAGGACGCCCCCCAGCATCACGCCACCGGCCATGGCATAGATTGGCTCGATACCCAGGCTCTTGAACCAGGGCGCACCTAGCCAGGCAGCCAGAATCATGGACAGGTTCAGCAGCACCGGAGTGGACGCCGGGACTGCGAATTTTTTCCAGGTGTTCAAAATGCCAGCCGACAACGCCACCATCGACATGAAGCCGATGTAGGGGAACATCCAGCGCGTCATCCAAACGGCTGCTTCAAAACCTTCCTCGCTTTGCTGCAGCCCACTGGCCATGGCCCAAACCAGGAGCGGAGCCCCCAACACCCCCAATGCGCAGGCCAGGGCCAGCGCCCATGCCAGCACGGTGGCAATCTGGTTGACCAGTTCGCGGGCGGCTTCATCACCTTCGGTGCTGCGCACACCCGCGAGCACCGGCACGAAAGCCTGGCTGAACGCCCCCTCGGCAAACAGGCGCCGAAACATGTTGGGGATGCGAAAAGCCACATTGAAGGCATCCGTCATCGGGGTGGCCCCGAACATCGTGGCCATCAGCAATTGGCGCACCAGCCCGGTCACGCGGGAGGCCAGGGTCAACACAGAGACCAAAGAGGCGGATTTGAGGAGCGACACGCTGCCCAGTGTAAACCGGCCACCAAGCTCCCCGGCCGAAGACCAAAGCGCGGGCTATAATGTCGGGCTTTGCTGGCATCATCCCCAAACACTAAAGGACATTAAACATGGCAACCAAGCCGAAGAAAAAGAACCCCCGCCTGGCATCTGGCCGCAAACGCGCCCGCCAGGACGTCAAACTGAACGCCGCCAACACCTCGCTGCGCTCGAAATACCGCACCGCCGTCAAGAACGTCGAGAAGGCCGTTCTGGCTGGCGACAAGACCAAAGCCACCGAGCTGTTCGCCAAGATGCAGCAAGTGGTGGACATCGTGGCCGACAAGGGCATCTTCCACAAGAACAAGGCAGCGCGCGACAAGAGCCGCCTGTCTGCCAAGGTCAAGGGCCTCGCCCTGGCCAGCGCCGCCGCCTGATTTTCAGCGACGGCCACCGGCCTGCCCCGGCAGGCCATCAGCCCAGACCGTCGAATCTCGGATTCTCCCGGTCTGCCGTTTGAAACGGTGCGCTGCCAGCAAAAAAGAAAAACCGCCACATGTGGCGGTTTTTTCTTTGGTGGCCTGACCCAGCGTTCGGCCCGGCACACGAATCATTCCTTGGCGGGCGACTCCGGGACCAGACAGGCTTCCACCACCTGCAGATCGTTGTCTCTGGCAAAGCTCATGCAGAAGTCCCAAGCCATCGGCTCGGCTTCGCGCAGATCGGTGTGAACAATGACGACTTTGATACCGTTGACCACCGTCGGCACACACCAGGGCGAATATGCCAGGTGGCTGCCAATGCGGGCAGAACCACCGCCTGGCCGGAACTGGCTCATCACACCCGCCAGACGCTCAGCCCAGTCGCTGGGCCGAAACGTACGCCCGCTCCGGGTAACACCCTGAATGAACACTTGTTTGGCGGAGGGAGTAGAAGCCATGAATGGGTCGCGAGCGGGCGGTGGTCGTCGAGCGCTGGGCCTTCGTGTGGAGGGCGGCT
>DAIOEI010000538.1:0-1869 GCA_036746335.1 Hydrogenophaga sp.
CAAAGGTGATTCATGCAAGCGGTCAATGTGCTGTGCATCAAGTGGGGCAAAAAATACGGCCCCGAGTACGTCAACAAGCTGCACAGCATGGTCCGCCGTCATTTGCAACGGCCTTTCCGCTTTGTCTGCCTCACCGACGACACGGTGGGCATCGACCCGGCGATCGAGGTCAAGCCGATTCCCATGGTCGGTTTCGACGAATTCGACCAGCGCAAGCCCTGGACCTTCGGCCATGGCTGGCTCAAGCTCACCAGCTTCGCAGAGCCGCTTTACGACCTGCGCGGGCGCACCCTGTTCCTCGACCTGGATATCGTCATCGTGGACAGCCTGGACCCGTTTTTTGAACAGCCCGGCGAGTTTGTTGTGATCAAGGAATGGGACAAAAAAGACGGCACGGGCAACACCTCATGCTATGTCTACACCATCGGCGCCCATACCGACGCGCTGGACCACCTCAAAAACGATTACCCCGCCTCCATCAGCGCGGTGCGCAATGAGCAGGAGTTCATCACGCTCTACCTCGCGCGCCAAGGCAAGCTCACTTACTGGCCCGATGAATGGTGTCGCAGCTTCAAGCGCCATTGCCTGCAGCCAGGCATCATGGGCTGGTTCAAGCCGCCCACCGTGCCCAAAGGCGCGCGCATCATTGCGTTCCATGGCAAACCGAATCCACCCGACGCCATCGCGGGGGTGAGTGGCAAGTGGTATCGGCGCGTGCTCCCGACCCAATGGGTCGCTGACCATTGGCGTTGAAACAGGTTTCTCTGGCCCATGCGGCCTACCGGCTGCTGCTGTGGGCCCTGACCCCGGCCCTGCTGGCCTGGCTCTGGTGGCGCGGACGACGCGATGCGGGCTACCGGCGCCATTTTCGCCAGCGCCTGGGGCTTATCAAGCCGATGCCTGCGAGCCAGAACGGCTTGTGGCTGCACGCAGCTTCGGTCGGCGAGGTCCAAGCGGCCAAACCCCTGATCGAAGCCTTGCGGCGCGAATGGCCCGATAACAGCATCACCGTCACGACCCAGTCACCCACTGGCGCCAGGCAACTGCACAGCCATTGGGGCGATGCGCTGCAACACCTGTTTTTCCCCATTGACACGCCTGGCGCCACGGCGCGCTTTCTGGAACGCCTGCAACCCAGGCTAGTGGTGCTGATCGAGAGGGAGCTGTGGCCTGAAATGCTGCACCAGTGCAGGTTGCGCCACATTCCGGTGGCCCTGGTGAATGCGCGCCTGTCAGCCTCCTCAGCCGCGTCCTACCAGCGCTGGTCGGCCTTGATGCGACCGGTGTGGGCGCAGTTGTCGCTGGTGGCCTGCGCCGACAGCGACAGCCTGCAACGCCTGAAGAACTTGGGCGTACCCACCGAGCGCCTTGCCGAAACCGGCAACCTCAAGTTTGACCAGAGCATCCCAGTTTCAACCTCTCCATCGCTCCCCTGGCTGGCGGTGCGTTCAGCGGTTCTGGTGGCAGGGAGCACCCACGAAGGGGAAGAGTCTGCCCTGCTGGCCGCCTGGCCTGCCTTTTTGGAACAGCATCCGGGGGCGGCGCTGGTTCTCGTGCCTCGCCACCCGGAGCGTTTTGAGAGCGTTGCCCAACAGATTGCCCGCACGGATTTTGCGGTCTGCCGCCGCAGCCAAGGGCAAACACTAAGCAGTGAGAACTCGGTGTATCTGGCCGACAGCATGGGAGAGCTGGACCTGTGGTATGCCCATGCCAGCGCTTGCTTCATCGGCGGCAGTCTGGCCCGCATTGGAGGCCACAATGCGCTCGAAGCGCTGGCTTTGGGCAAACCCGTGTTGTTTGGTCCACACACGCACAACTTCCAGAGTCTCTACGAAACGATCGAAACCCTGGGCATTGGCCAGCGCCTGA
>DAIOEI010000539.1:0-1867 GCA_036746335.1 Hydrogenophaga sp.
GCAGCGCCATGCGGGCGCGCATGGCGTAGGGGCAGCGGCGGTAGGTGTAGAGCAGCGGAGCGGCGGGCATGGTGCTGCGATTACATCGCAACACCGTTAGCAGCGCAGCGGTGGCAGTGCGCGGGGAACCGGAAAGCGGCCGTTTACCATCCCCCCATGACCCAAGACACCCAAGACCCGATTCAGGAAGACCGCCTGTGGCGCAATGAGCGCTGGACGGCGCGTGTGATCAAGAACGAAGACGACGATGGCTGGGCGGTAGCCATGTTTCTCGACGGCCAGAGCGAACCCGCGCTGGTGGGCCCCTGGACCATGGGGCGCGACAAAAAAAACCCCAAGCCGCTGGACGTGAACGCCTTCAACACGCTGGTGAAAACGGCCAGCGAGGTGATCCGGCGCTCCGAGCAGCAGCGCTTTGCCGAGTTGAACAAGAGCGTGAGCGTGACAGTCGGCGGGCGGCGCATCCGCGTGGCGCTGGCCATCGTGCCCGACGAGGAAGGCGCCACGGCCACGCTCCGCGCGACGGACGAATACGACGAAGAACTGGCGGTGGTGCCGGTGCCACCCACTTTCAAGCTCAACGCGGCGAGCGCTGAGGCCTGGGTGGTCTCGGGTTTTGAAAGGCCGGCGCGATGATCGATGCACTGGTGGCCGGGCGGCTGATGGGAGAGGCCTCGCGCCGGGTGGACAAGACGGGGCGCGGCTTTGTGGTGGCGCGGGTGCTGGCGCGCAACCGTGCGGACGAGGAGTTCATCGTCAACGTGATCGCGTTTGACGACGCGGCGGGCAGCGCGCTGCTGGCGCTGGCCGATGGCGATGCGCTGTCGCTTGCGGGTGCGCTCACTCCCAAGGTGTGGACCGACAAGCAGGGCGTGGTGCGCCCCAGCCTGGATCTGATCGCGGCGCGGGTGCTTACGGTGAGCGACGCGGGCTGAAGGGTTTTGGGCTGCGGGTGCGGCGGTCTTCGCGCAGCATGAAGAGGTAGAGGCTTTCCACCTTCTCGCGCGCCCAGGGGGTCTTGCGCAGGAACCGCAAGCTCGAACCCACGCTGGGGTCCACGTTGAAACACCGTACCGGGATCAGCCGGCCGAGCTCGTCCCAGCCGTAGTGGTCGGCGAGCGCGGTCACGATGGCTTCAAGCGTGAGCCCGTGCAGCGGGTTGCGCGGCTGGGCAGCCAGCGGTGCGCGCTGTGCAGGTTCGGGCTTTGTGGGCTCGGGCGGTGCAGGTGGTGGGGAGGCGGAGTCGTCCGACATGGTGTGGGGAGGGTGAGGTCGGTAGCTCAGCGCCGGATGCGCCAGCCGGTTTTGAACACCCACCACACGGTGGTGAGGCAGACGAACAGAAAGGCCAGTGTCATGCCGGTGCTCACGGCAATGTGAACATCGCCCGCGCCGTAGAAGGCCCAACGCAGGCCGCTGATGAGGTAGACCACCGGGTTGAACAGCGAGACGGTCTGCCAGGGCTCGGGCAGCATGTTGATGCTGTAGAAGGCGCCGCCCAGGAAGGTCAGCGGCGTGATGATCAGCAGCGGCACGATCTGCAGCTTCTGGAAGTTGTCGGCCCACAGGCCGATGATGAAGCCGAACAGGCAAAAGGTGACGGCGGTCAGCACCAGCAACCCGATCATCCAGACCGGATGGGCGATCTCGTAGGGCACAAAGAAGCGGGCGGTGATCAGGATCAGCGTGCTCAGCAACAGGCTCTTGCTGGCGGCCGCGCCCACATAACCGAGCAGTACCTCGATCCAGTTGACCGGCGCGGAGAGCAGCTCGTAAATGGTGCCCGACCACTTGGGCATGTAGATGCCGAAGGCGGCGTTGGAGATGCTTTCGCTCAGCAGCGAGAGCATGAGCAGGCCGGGGATGA
>DAIOEI010000540.1:0-1862 GCA_036746335.1 Hydrogenophaga sp.
CCGGTGCCGAGTTCGGCAAGGCCGCTGAAGAGCAGGCAGCCGACGCACAGAAGAAGTTCATGGCCGTCGTGGACAACGCCGCCAAGAACGCCCCCGCCGGTTCCGAAACCGCCGTGGCCGTGATGAAGAGCGCCGTGTCGGCCGCCAACAACGCCATGGAGTCGGTGCAGAAAGCTGTCAAGCAAGCCACCGAAATGGCCGAAGCCAACTTCAACACCGTGACCGCACAAGCCGTGACCGCTGCCAAGCCGGCCGCCAAGAAGCGTTGAATTGCAGCCTGAGCAACTTGTTTTTTGAAGTTTTGACTTCGATCAAGGCGCACAAAATCAATCCGCTGGAGACTCGCACCTGACCTTGGAAGGGCGGTGCTTGTCTCAAGACCGTTTTTTCTGGTTGTCTCCTCGGGTCCTTTTCGAAATACCGATTTCATCGGACCCCTTCAAGCCCTCGCTGCAAAGCGGGGGCTTTTTTTATGGGCGCCAGCGGCGTGGTGGACCGCATCCTGCGTGACCTGGCGTTAACAGGCATCGAAACCGTATTGATAACCATTATTGTTTTTGTTAAATTCCCGGTTGAGCAAAGTACGCGTCGGCACCACCGGCACAAACTGCTTCTTCAACCCAACCCAAACGATCGTCATGAAACTCAAAGCCACCCTCGGACTGGCACTTTCTGCCACCACCATCGCATTCACGGCACAGGCCCAGGACAAAGTCCTGAACCTGTACTCTGCCCGGCATTACCAATCTGACGAGGCGATGTACGCCGAATTCACCCGCAGCACCGGCATCAAGATCAACCGGGTGGATGCCGATGACGCCGGCATCATCGCCCGCCTCAAGGCGGAAGGTTCGGCCTCCCCGGCCGATGTGGTGCTGCTGGTGGACGCTGCCCGCCTGGCCAATGCGGATGCACAAGGCATGTTCCAGCCCATCAAGTCGGCCAAACTCGATGCGGCCATTCCTGCCAACCTGCGCGCTGCACCCACGGCCGACGGCGTAACCTGGACCGGCTTCTCCACCCGCGCCCGGGTGGTGGTCTACGACCCGAAACGCGTCAAGGCAGAGGATGTCGCCACCTACGAACAGCTGGCCGACCCCAAACTCAAGGGCCTGGTCTGCACCCGCTCCGGCTCCCACCCGTACAACCTGTCGCTGTTCGCCACCGTGGTCGAACGCATCGGGGACGAAAAGGGCGAAGCCTGGCTCAAGGGCATCGTGGCCAACATGGCGCGGGCACCCAAAGGAGGTGACACCGACCAGATCCGTGCAGTGGCGTCGGGCGAATGCGGTGTGGCCGTGACCAACACCTACTACGCAGCCCGCCTGCTCAAGTCGGACAAGCCCGAAGACAAGGCTGTGATGGATAAAGTGCGGGTGGTGTTTCCCAACCAGGGCACCAGTGGTACCCATGTGAACATCGCCGGTGGTGCGGTGGCCAAACACGCCAAGAACCGCGACAACGCGATTGCCTTCATGGAGTACCTGGCGAGCCCCTTCGCACAGAACTACTTCGCCAACGGCAACAACGAATACGCTGCGGCCAAGGGTGTGAAGATCGACAACGCCGCCTTGCGCGCCATCGGCGGCGACGACTTCAAAGTGGAGCAGATCCCGCTGGCAGCTGTGGCCAAGAACCTGACCAAGGTGCAGCAGATGCTGGACCGTGTCGGTTATAAGTGATCTCCCCCCTGCGCCGCTGACGCGGCTTCCCACCTCTCTGGCGCGCCTTCGGCGCTGGGAGGGGGGACAACACCAGCGGCCTGGCGAAGCCAGTTCCGCGGTGTTTCTGGATCAACGTCCCCTCTCCCGTACCATGTTGGCTTCTCCATCCACCTCCAGCGCACGTGCCTGATTCGAGGA
>DAIOEI010000541.1:0-1858 GCA_036746335.1 Hydrogenophaga sp.
GGCGAGCCGCCCTTGCCCAGTTGGTGCCAGGCGCGGCGCAATTGGGTATCGGAGCTGAACCCGGCCAGTTCGGCCGCCTGCGCCACGCTGCGACCGGCATTCAGCGCGGATTTGGCCAGATCGAGCCGGATGCTGCGGAGGTAGTGCATGGGCGCGATGCCCGCGTGCTGGATGAAAAGCCGCGTCAAATGGCGCGGCGAGGTGCAAGCCACCGCTGCCATGCGGGTGACATCCCAGACCCGCTGCGGTTCCTGGCACAACGCGTCCTGCACCCGGTGCACGGCGGTGTGCATGTGGTCGCGGTGGCGCAGAAAAGGCGACAGCTCCGGGTCAGCAGGTCCGCGCCTCAGGGCGACAACCATGGTTTGCGCCACCCGGGCCGCGAGCGCCGGACCACAAACCGCCGCGATGCGGTGCAGGAACAGGTCGATCCCGGTGGTCACGCCAGCGCTGCTGCTCACGGCGCCCTCGAGCACGAATACCCGGTTGGCCACCACCTCGCAACGCGGCGCTGCGGCGCGCAGTTCGTCCAGATGATGGTGGTGCGTAGTGGCCCGGTGGTCATCCAGCAGTCCAGCGTGCGCAGCCAGCACCGCGCCGGCACACACCGTCACCAGCTCCAGCCGACCCGTCTGCAGCCGCAGGCCGCGCAACCAGTGCAGCAAGTCGGGCACACCCGGGCTGCGCAGGTCGATGGTGTCGCCGGGCTGGCCGAGCAGCACGATCCAGGTGGGTGGCGCGGCGGACAGGCTGGCCGGATCGGGCAGGGGATCGATGCCGCTGACCACAGCGCCCACCGAGCTGGCGGCCTGTGCCTTCGGGCCCACGAACCGCAGCTCGAATGCTGCTGGCTGCCCATGGGCCAGCAGGCACTGGTTGGCGATGCGCAAGGCCTCGGCCGGACCCGCCCAGTCCAGGATCAGGCTGCCCGGCAGCAGCACGAAGGCCACACGGATCGGCCCGTTCAGTGTCTCGTCCACTGGAACTCCATCTGCCGCGCGGTGCGCAGCGCCAGCGCCTCGCCCGCTAGCCGCGCCACAAGGTGCAGACTCATATCGATCCCGGCGCTGATGCCGCCGGAGGTGACGATCCGGCCCTGATCGACCCAGCGCACGCCGTCTTGCACGTCCAGAGCGGGGAAGGCACGTGCAAGGTCGGCCTGATCTTCCCAGTGGGTGGTGACGGGACCGCTCGTGAGCGCGCCGCTGGCCGCGAGCACAAAAGCGCCGGTGCAGACCGAGGCAGTCAGTTGCGTACGCTCGCTGGCCTGGGCGATCCAGCGCAGGGTTTCGTTGCAGCGCATGGCCTCGTCCACCACGCCGCCCGGCACGATGAGCACATCCACCCGCGGTGCATCGACAAAACTGTGGTCGGGCAGCAGGGTCAAGCCGGCGCGGGCGCGTACGGGGGCGTGGCTGCGGGCGACGCTGAGCACCTCGAACGGCGCAGAGCCTGTCGGTTGATCGCGCAAAGCCATGCGGCCCGCTGTGGTGAACACCTCGTAGGGCCCGGCAAAGTCCAGCGCCTCGACCTCGTCAAAGGCCAGAATCGCCACCGTCAGCGTGGGTGCGGCGGTGCTCATGACAGCGGTTCCCCATCAGCAGACACGCTGCAAACCTGCACAAAGCGGTGACTGAGCGCCTGTGCGGCGAGGCTCCGAATGCGAGCAGATCCGACCTCAGGGAAGCGGTGGCGGGTGGTGATCGATGCCGAGACGTCGATCACCAGCAGACAGGTCTTCATGGCAGTAGCTCGTGTTGGAACAGAGCCGCATTCTCTACTCGCCCAGCCATGTTGTCTGCTCCGCCCGCAGACAAGCGTCGATCAGTTCAGGACATCAGGCGACGACCACCGCCGC
>DAIOEI010000542.1:0-1857 GCA_036746335.1 Hydrogenophaga sp.
GCTTCCAGGCCTTCCAGGATCTGGATCGCGCCTTCGCCATAGCCTTCGCTGGCACCGGCCTGGTTGGCGTCGATGGTGGGCTGGAAATTGGAGCTGGCGGCCCCGGCTTCACCGGTGTTGACGGTATCGTTTCCGGGTTCGGCGGGCTTGTTGGCTTCGGACATGGTGAATCTCACAGACTTCTAGAAACGCCAAACCCGCAAAGTGCGGGTTGAGCTGAGGGAGCGGTGGTGCGCAGGTTCTGCGTCAAGGCCAGCGCGGAACCGGCTTTGCCGGGCCGCTGCTGGCGCCCCCTGGGGGGTGACGCCGAAGGCGGCGCGGGGGGTCAGATTCTCATCGGCATCACCACGTATTTGAACGCGTTGTCGTCGGGGTTGGTCACGAGCGCCGAGCTGTTGCCGTCGGCGAGCTCGATGCGCACCATCTCCTGGCTCATGTTCTGCAGCGCGTCGATCAGGTAGGTGACGTTGAAGCCGATCTCGATAGCGTCGCCGCCGTAGTCGATGTCCAGCTCGTCCACCGCCTCTTCCTGTTCGGCGTTGCTCGACGCCACGCGCAGCGCACCGGGCTCGACGTTCAGGCGCACGCCCTTGAACTTCTCGCTGGTCATGATCGCGGTGCGCTGCAGGCTGGCCAGCAGCGGCGCACGGCCGAGCGTGACGATGTTCTTGTGGTTCTTGGGGATGACGCGGTTGTAGTCGGGGAACTTGCCCTCGACCAGCTTGGTGACGAACTCCATGCCGTCAAAGCTGAACTTGGCCTGGTTGGCCGCGAACTGCATCTCGATCGCGCCTTCTTTGTCGCTCAGCAGGCGCTGCAGCTCCAGCACCGTCTTGCGCGGCAGGATCACTTCCTGTTTCGGCACTTCCACGTCGAGCGTGGCGCTGGCAAAGGCCAGGCGGTGGCCGTCGGTGGCGACCAGGCTCAGCGTGGTGCCTTCGGCCACAAACAGGATGCCGTTGAGGTAGTAGCGGATGTCGTGCACCGCCATGGCAAACGAGACCTGGCCCAGCAGGCTCTTGAGCGTTTTCTGCGGCACGCTGAAGACCGGGCCGAAGCTGGCCGATTCCTGCACCAGCGGGAAATCTTCGGGCGGAAGACTTTGCAGTGTGAAGCGGCTCTTGCCCCCTTTGAGCACGGTTTTGCCACCGGTGTGCTCCAGGCTCACCGACTGGTCTGCGGGCATGGTGCGCAGAATGTCGATCAGCTTGCGTGCGCCCAGCGTGGTGGCAAACGAGCCTTCGTCGCCCCCGAGTTCCGCTGTGGTGCGGATCTGGATCTCCAGGTCGCTGGTGGTCAGCTGCACCTGGCTGCCGGTCTTGCGCAGCAGCACATTGGCCAGGATGGGCAGTGTGTGTCGGCGCTCGACAATGCCGGCCACCGACTGCAGCGCAGTCAGCACTTTGTCCTGGGTGGATTTCAAAACGATCATGTCGGGGTCTTTCGTCTCTTGTGGAGCCAGCCATCCTGTGGCCAAACTGCTCTATTTTCACCCTTTTTCACCACAACCCCTTTGAGCCCGCTGCCCGGGCAGCCGTGGAACCGGCTTTGCCGGGCCACAGGCTGCGTTCCCCCTCCCGCAGGAGAGGGGGGAAGACGCGAAGCGGCGCAGGGGGGTGTTCGCCATTCCTACCCTTTCAGGGTTTGCTCGAGCACGTGCAACTGCTGGTTGAGTTCGGTGTTGGTCTGCCGTTCGGCGGCGATCTTGCGCACCGCATGCAGCACGGTGGTGTGGTCCCGGCCGCCAAAGAGCTCGCCGATTTCGGGCAGGCTTTTCTGGGTCAGTTCCTTGGCCAGGAACATGGCGATCTGGCGCGGCCGGGCGATGCTGGCCGGGCGCTTCTTGCTGTACATGTC
>DAIOEI010000543.1:0-1853 GCA_036746335.1 Hydrogenophaga sp.
GAGGTGGTGATCGCGTTCACGCCCGCCAGCGGCTCGCCCTGGCTGCTGCGGCCACTCAGGTATTCAGGCCCCCAGTGCATGGCGATGAAGGCTTGCGTGGGCTGCACCGTGCGCGAGCCTTGTGCGGGGAGCACGATGGCGCCGCGCTTGCTGGTCACGTGCACCAGGTCGCCGTCTTTCAGGCCCCGGCGGTCCATGTCTTGCGGGTTCATCTGCACCGAAGGCTCGGCCACGTGGCCGAACAGGCGGCCCAGTGTGCCGGTGCGGCTCATGCCGTGCCAGTGGTCGCGCAGGCGGCCGGTGGTGAGCGAGAAGGAGTAGCGCGATTCGCGCTGTTCTGCGACCGGCTTGTAGGCCAGGGCGGCGAAGCGGGCCTTGCCATCGGCGGTGGGGAAGATGCCGTCTTCGTAGAGGCGCGTTTGGCCTTGTGTCTCGCCTTCGCGCAGCGGCCACTGTTGCGGGCCTTGCTCCTCCAGCATGGCGTAGCTCAGGCCGGTGATGTCGAGGTCGTGGCCTCGGGTGGATTCGCGGTGTTCGTTCCAGATCGCTTCGGGGGTCTCGTACGGAAACAGCGAGGGCTGG
Source organism: Hydrogenophaga sp. (assembly GCA_036746335.1). GTDB lineage: Bacteria > Pseudomonadota > Gammaproteobacteria > Burkholderiales > Burkholderiaceae_C > Hydrogenophaga. The sequence goes on from DAIOEI010000543.1 coordinate 583, forward strand.
CCGGGGCGCAGCTGCACTTCGAGCCGGCGCGCCACGTCCACGGCGATGCGCCAGTCGTGCCGCGCTTCACCGGCCGGCGGTACGGCGGCGCGCACGCGGCTGATGCGGCGTTCGCTGTTGGTGACGGAGCCTTCCTTCTCGCCCCAGGTGGTGGCGGGCAGCAGAAGGTCGGCGAAGTCGCAGGTCGAGGCTGTCGCAAAGGCTTCCTGCACCACCACGAACTCGGCGCGCTGCAGCGCGCGGCGCACGGTGGCCTGGTCGGGCATGGATTGCGCCGGGTTGGTGCACGCTATCCACAAAGCCTTGATCTCGCCGTCTGCGGCGGCCTGGAACATCTCCACCGCGGTCTTGCCCGGCTTGCTCGGCACATCGGGCACGCCCCACAAGGCCGCCACTTCGGCGCGGTGATCGGGGTTGGCGAGTTCGCGGTGGGCCGAGAGCAGGTTGGCCAGGCCACCCACTTCGCGCCCGCCCATCGCGTTGGGCTGGCCGGTCAGGCTGAAGGGGCCGGCGCCGGGTTTGCCGATCTGGCCGGTGGCCAGGTGCAGATTGATCAGCGTGGCGTTCTTGGCGGTGCCGCTGCTGCTCTGATTCAGGCCCTGGCAATACAGGCTGAGCGTAGCGGGCGATTGCGCAAACCACTGTGCCGCGGTGAGCAGGTCGTCTTTGCTCAAGCCGCAGGTCTGCGCCACCAGGTCGGGCGTGCAGTCTCGCACCAGCGCCTTGAGCGCGTCGAAGCCGCTGGTGTGCGCCGCGATGTAACTCGCATCGGTCCAGCCCTCCCACAACATGATGTGCAGCAGGCCGTGGAACAGCATCACGTCGGTGCCGGGTTGCAGCGGCAAATAAAGGTCGGCCAGCTCGGCGGTGTCGGTGCGGCGCGGGTCGGCCACGATGACCTTCATGCCCGGGTTCTGGTGCTTGGCTTCTTCGATGCGGCGGAACAGCACCGGGTGGGCGTAGGCCGCGTTGCTGCCGACGATGAACAGGCAGGCGGCGTGGTTCACGTCGTCGTAGCAGGCTGGCGGCGCGTCCGCGCCCAGCGTGAGCTTGTAGCCCGCCACCGCGCTGCTCATGCAGAGGCGGGAATTGGTGTCGACGTTGTTGGTGCCGATCAGCCCTTTGGCGAGTTTGTTGAAGACGTAGTAGTCCTCGGTCAGCAGCTGGCCGCTGATGTAGAAGCCCAGCGCATCGGGGCCGTGTTGCTGCGCGATGCGGCCGAACTCGCTCGCCACCTTGTCCAGGGCCGCGTCCCAACCCATGGGCACCGG
>DAIOEI010000544.1:0-1846 GCA_036746335.1 Hydrogenophaga sp.
GTTGTCGGTCATGGTGTCCACGATGATGGCCGCGCCACCGATGCCGTAGCCCTCGTAGCGGATTTCTTCCAGTGTCTGGCCTTCGAGGTTGCCCGAGGCCTTGTCCACGTTGTACTTGATGCGGTCGGCCGGCATGTTGGCCGCCTTGGCCTTGTCAATCGCCAGGCGCAGGCGCGGGTTCATGGCCGGGTCGCCACCACCGGTGCGGGCGGCCACCGTGATTTCACGGATCACCCGCGTCCAGATCTTGCCCCGTTTTTCATCTTGCCGGCCCTTGCGGTGTTGAATATTCGCCCATTTGCTGTGTCCCGCCACGAGTGAGTCCTTTTTTCTAAACAGAATTTGGTGTAATAACCAGCGATTTTACGTTTCCCCACCCATTGGACTTCAAGAGGATGCCCACCATGGCCGAACCGATGCTGATCGCCCAGAACACGACCGCCCAATGCCATTTGCTGCCCCAGTTGGCCAACCGCCACGGACTGATCACCGGCGCCACCGGCACCGGCAAGACCGTCACGCTGCAGACCCTGGCCGAGCAGTTCTCCAACATCGGCGTGCCTGTCTTCATGGCCGACATCAAGGGCGACCTGACCGGCATCAGCCAGACCGGCAAGCTGCCCGAAAAAATCATCACAGTACTGGCTGACCGCGGCATCACGCCCACCGAGCCGCAGGCCTGCCCCACAACGCTGTGGGACGTGTTCGGCGAGCAGGGACACCCGGTTCGCGCCACCGTCTCCGACATGGGTCCGCTACTGCTGGCGCGCATGCTGGACCTCAACGACACCCAGGCGGGCGTGCTCAACCTGGTGTTCAAGATTGCCGACGACAACGGCTTGCTGCTGCTGGACATGAAAGACCTGCGGGCCATGCTGCAGCACGTGGGCGAGAACGCCAAACAGTTCACCACCGAATACGGCAACATCAGCGCGGCCAGCGTTGGCGCCATCCAGCGCGGCCTGCTGCAGGTCGAGCAGCAAGGCGGCGACAAGTTCTTTGGCGAGCCCATGCTCGACATCAACGACTTCATGCAGACCGAGCGCGGCAAGGGTGTGATCAATATCCTGGCTGCCGACAAGCTGCTGAACGCGCCGCGCCTGTACGCCACCTTCCTGCTCTGGATGCTCTCCGAACTGTTCGAGAGTCTGCCCGAGATCGGCGACCCCGAAAAACCCAAGCTGGTGTTCTTCTTCGACGAGGCCCACCTGCTGTTCAACGATGCGCCCAAGGTGCTGATCGAGCGCATCGAGTTGGTGGTGCGCCTGGTGCGCTCCAAGGGTGTGGGCGTGTACTTCGTGACACAGAACCCGCTGGACATCCCCGACAGCGTGCTGGGCCAGCTGGGCAACCGCGTGCAGCATGCGCTGCGCGCCTTCACCCCACGCGATCAAAAGGCTGTAAAGGCCACGGCGCAGACCATGCGGCCCAAGGCCGGACTGGACATTGAAGCCGCCATCACCGAACTGGCGGTGGGTGAGGCGCTGGTGAGTCTGCTGGATTCGAAAGGCCGCCCCACCGAGACCGAGCGCGTTTTCGTGTTCCCACCCGGCAGCCAGTTGGGTCCCATCACCGATGCGCAGCGCCAGGCCTTGCTGCAGAACTCGCTGGTGGCAGGCGTGTACGAGAAAGTTGTGGACCGCGAAAGCGCCTACGAGCTGCTGCGCGCCCATGCCGGCGGATCAGAAGAAGCGGCCACCACACCGGACGCAACAGCGGTCAAGACCCCTCGGATACCAGGCGCTGCCGGCAAGCCAGCGGCGGGCACTGCGGGCAATGGCGGCATCGGCGGCATGGTCAACGAAGCCTTGTTTGGCCGCACCGGCCCACGTGGTGGCCAATACGA
>DAIOEI010000545.1:0-1838 GCA_036746335.1 Hydrogenophaga sp.
CGAAGCCACCGAAGCCACCAAAGCCACCAAAGCCACTAAAGCCACCAAAGCCACCAAAGCCACCAAAGCCACCATTGCTGCTCATAAAAATAGTCCTTTTCGGGTTGAATGAAAGACGAACAACGTCGAAGTCACTTGGAGCCCAACGCCTGCATTGCTTTTGCGACGCGTTGACGCGGACTGCAGTCGGCCCCATAGGACAAGAACTTTTTGAGTGTCATGCCGGGTTGCAGCTGCTCAAGCATGTCGAATACCGCGCGTGCCTCCTGACTTTGCCCGGATTCGTGGTGACTGGCCATGAGCACACGAAGCGTTGCCAGGTAATAGCGGTTACGTTTGAGCGACTGCTTGCACATCTCGATGGCTCTATCCAGTTCGTGTGCCGAAAAGTAACTGTGCGCCACCAGCATCTCGATAAAAAACCGTTGCGGGTCCAGCGGGGACAGTTCAAGTGCCTTCTCGGATTCGCGCACCGCGTCGGCCGGGTTACCCCACATGGTGGACCAGAAGCCGGCGTACATCCAGGCGGTGTGGTCGTTGGGGTTGACGTCGGTGGCCTGCAGCAGCAACTGGCGCGACTCGTCAAGCTGGGTGCCCAGGTGGCATTGCACATGGCCCTTGATGGCCAGCGCCAGCGAGCTGGTGGGCTCCAGGTCCAGCGCCCGGTCGGCCAACTGGATGGCCTGGCGGAACTCGGTGGGCGCGTCGGGGCTGCGGCCCTGGATCACATTCAGGATGTGCCACTTGGCCAGCCAGGTCCAGGGCGTGGCCACGCGGTTGTGGCGCTCGCTCACGGCTTCGAGCAGCTCGCGGCTGCGGTCGAGGTCGCGCGCGGTGGAGCGGTGCATCAGGTTGATGCCGCCCAGCAGCAGCGCGTGGCTCTCCAGTTGCGGCACGGGCAGCACCATCGCACGCTGCACGGTGGCGTGGATCAGGGCCTGGCTGCTGGCGTCGGTCAGACCGATGATGAGCTGGCTGTGCAGTTGCAGCAGGTCTTCCACCGGGCCGATCAGCCGGTCGGCCCAGATCACGTCGTTGCGGCGCGCGTCGGCCAGTTCGGCGTTGATGACCACGCGCTCGCCGAACACGGTGTAACTGCCGCTGAGCACAAAACCGGCCGCCAGGTGGGCGCTGATGTCGGCCAGATCGGTGGCGCGGCCTTTGAAGGCGGTGGTGGACAGGCGCGAGATCACGCGCAGCAGCCCGGTGCGCGAGAGCTGGGTGATGACGCCGTCGGCGATCAGCTCGCCGATCACCTCGTGTTCCGGGGTTTGTGACCGGCCCGCAAACGGGATCACGGCCACGGTGGGGCGCAGGTCTTGCTGGGGCATCAGCGGTGGCTGTTGGCGTTCTGTGTTGCTGGCCGACCCCGCTGGCCAGGCGCGCCAGGTGCGCACCGGCTCGGGCAGGTGTTTGAGGTAGCTCTCGCCCATGTCTTCGAGGTCGGCGTCCATGCCGTCCACGATCTGGTCGCGCACTTCGGCAGTGACCACGGTTTCGCCCGGCTTGGCCAGGCCCGCCACGCGGGCCGCCAGGTTGACGCCGCTGCCATACACGTCGCGCTCGCCTTCGTACAGGTGGGTGGCGTGCAACCCGGCGCGCAGGAGCATCTGTGCCTCGGCGGGCAGCGGCGCGCTGAGACGCCGCATGAAGCGGTGGAAGGCCAGGGCGGCGGCCACCGCATCGGTTGCGCGATCGAATTGAGCAAGCAGTCCATCTCCCAGGCTTTTGACCACACGACCGGGGTAGCGGGAGAGGATGTCTTTTTCGGCGTGGGCGCTCAACTCGCCCCAGGCTTGAACCACCCGGGCTTCATCCGCTTCCATCAACCGAACCGA
>DAIOEI010000546.1:0-1837 GCA_036746335.1 Hydrogenophaga sp.
CCGCGCGGGATGTCCACGCTGAGGTTCTTGAGGTTGTGTTCCTTGGCGTTGACGATGCGGATGGCGTTGCTGTGGCCTTCGGCACGGGCCGCCGCGGCCTGCTGGCGCTGCGGTTGCTGGAGATAGTCCACCAGACGGCCTTCGTGGACCGCGTGAACCTCACCCATGGACTCGGCGTAGTCGCGCAGCGCCTTGGCGGTGTGGCTGGTCCGGTGTTCGCGCACCTCTTCCGGCGGGCCTTCGGCCACCACATAGCCACCACCTGCGCCCCCTTCGGGCCCCAGGTCGATCAGCCAGTCGGCGCTGCGGATCACGTCCAGGTTGTGCTCGATCACGATCAGCGAGTGGCCCGCCTCCAGCAGGCGCCGCAGCGAGCGCATGAGCTTGGCGATGTCATCAAAGTGCAGCCCGGTGGTCGGTTCGTCGAACAGGAACAACGTGCCCTTCTTCGCCAGCGCCTGCCGACTGGCGGCGCTGTTTTTGGCCGCCTCGGCCAGGAAGCCAGCGAGCTTGAGGCGCTGGGCCTCGCCGCCCGAGAGCGTGGGCACCGGCTGGCCCAGCTTCACGTACTCCAGGCCCACGTCCACGATGGGCTGCAGCACGCGGATGACCTCGCGGTCGGCCTTGAAAAGCTCGGCGGCCTCGCTTACCGTCAGTGCCAGCACATCGGCGACGTTGAGCATCCGCCCGCCGCGCTCGATGCGCACCTCCAGCACCTCGGGCCGGTAGCGTTTGCCATCGCAGTCCGGACAGCGCAAATACACATCACTCAGGAACTGCATCTCCACATGCTCAAAGCCCGAGCCGCCGCAGGTCGGGCAGCGACCGTCACCGCTGTTGAAACTGAACTTGGCGGGGGTGTAGCCGCGCTGGCGCGACAGCGGCGCGTCGGCGAACAGTGCACGGATGGCATCCCAAGCACCCACGTAGCTCACCGGGTTGGAGCGTGCGGTCTTGCCGATCGGCGACTGGTCCACATACACCACGTCGCTGAGAAAGTCGGCGCCGAGCAGCCGGTCGTGCGCACCGGGCGATTCGGTGGCCTTGCCGAAGTGGCGCAACAACGCGGGCGCGAGCACATCCTGGATCAGTGTGGATTTGCCAGACCCCGAAACGCCGGTCACCACCACCAGGCGCTGCAAGGGAAATTCCAGGTAGCGCACTTGTAGGTTGTGTTCGCGCGCGCCTTCCAGGATCAGGCGTGGCGTGCTGTCGGTCACCATGCGCTTGAAACCCATGCCCACGGTCTTGCGCGCACCCAGGTAGGCGCCGGTCAGGGTGTCGGCGCTGCGGATGGCTTCGGGCGTGCCGTCGAACACGATCTGCCCGCCGCGCTCGCCGGGGCCGGGCCCCATGTCGATCAGGCGGTCAGCGGCGAGCATGACGGCTGGGTCGTGCTCCACCACCACCAGCGTGTTCCCGGCGTCGCGCAAGCGCAGCATGGCGTCGTTGATGCGCGCCATGTCGCGCGGGTGCAGGCCGATGCTGGGCTCGTCGAGCACGAACAGCGTGTTTACCAGCGAGGTGCCGAGCGCGGTGGTGAGGTTGATGCGCTGCACCTCGCCGCCGCTCAGTGTGCGGCTCTGCCGGTCCAGCGTGAGGTAGCCGATACCGACTTCGCAGAGGTAGCGCAAGCGGGTGTTGATTTCTTCGAACAGCAGCTTGAGCGCCTGCTGCTCACCGCCTTCGCCGCCGCTGCCCGCCAGCGTGGTGGCCAGATCGTCGAAGAAGCGCCGCAGGTCGCTCAGCGGCATCAGCATCAGGTCGTGCAGACACAGGCCAGGCAGCGCCTCCAGTTGCGCTCGCGACCAGCCCACACCCTTGGGCAGGTAACGCA
>DAIOEI010000547.1:0-1834 GCA_036746335.1 Hydrogenophaga sp.
TCGGCCGTGCCGTTGAATTTGTCGGCGCTCACACCACCCACCGATTTGGTGCCTGCATAACTGACCGCCATGTTGGTGAACACCTTCTCGCTCTTGACGCTGGGACCGGAGCAGGAGGTACCGATGTAGGCATAGGCCACCACCTCTCCGCTGAAACTGGTGGCCGAGGTCTTGGTGAAGTCCGCACGCAGGTGGGCAGAGGCGCCGCTGTCGTCGTAACACGCGCTGCGCCAGGAGCCGATGTATTTGGCGACCACATCGCCCGAGGTGTCGCCCGGCAACGGGTCCTCATCACCGCCACCGCAAGCGGTCAGCGCCACCAGTGCAAAGGCCAGCGCGGTTGACTGGAGACTGCGGGTCAAGGGAAAACGCATGGGTGAAACCTCACAAAGGTAGATAGGAAATGCAATGGTGCCACAGCGACACTTGATTTCAGCTGCTGGCCACGTCGATCGCGTCCTGGGTGGAGCGCAGGATACCGCGCACCAGGGGGAACATCTCCCCGATGGCATCGAGCAGACTGCCCACCGTGAGGCTGCACACACCCAACAAATGGGTCTGTGCAAAACTTGCCGCGCCATCGGCCGAGACAGGCTGCTGCAAGCACTGGCGTATGGCGGTTGACAAACCATCGAGCTCCAGGATTTTCAGGCGTGCGGGAGTGGAGGTCGACGTCATGCCCATGCGCGACCAATACGACAGGCCCACTTTCTCCACAAAATCTGGCTCCATCGAGGCAGACATGACTTCGCTGATCCAGGGCACCAGAGGCGCCAGGTGAGCTTTATGGGTCTCGTCACACAGCACACGGTCCACCAGCGCACTGGTCTGCTGCATGAACTCGGCCAGCGACACCTTGAAACTCTCAAATTGATCGTCGTCACTCATCTAAGGCTCCTGTGTGTGGGTGGTTCAAATGGCCGGTACAGACTGCCTCGCGCAGAGATGACCGGCTTTGTGGAGGTATATCGGCGCAGCCCGCCCAAAGCTTGAACCGGGCTGCGCGGATAATCCAGCCATGCGCATCCTCATCGACTTTTTCCCCATCGCCTTGTTTGTTGTGGCGTACAAACTGGCCGACATCTATACGGCCACGGTTGTGCTCATGCTGGCCACAGTGGTGCAGACCGTTGTGATTTACGCGATAGACCGCCGCCTGCAGACCATGCAAAAGGTCACCCTGGCCCTGGTGCTGGTGTTCGGTACCCTGACACTGCTTCTGCAAGACGAAAGATTCATCAAGTGGAAGCCCACCGTGCTCTACACCAGCATGGCCATCGTGCTGGCAGCGGCGCTGTGGATCTGGAAGAAAAACTTCCTGCAAATGCTGCTGAGCACCCAGTTGACTCTGCCCGAAGCGGTGTGGCACCGCCTGACGGGTATCTGGATCGGGTATTTCCTGTTCATGGCGGGCATCAATGCCTATGTAGCAGCCTACTTTTCCACCGAGGCTTGGGTCAATTTCAAACTTTGGGGATATGTTTTCCCGCTGATTTTTATCGTGGGCCAGGGCTTGTACATCGCACGCTATCTCAAGGAAAGCGACTCCACCACCGACGGCGCCAGCAAACCATGAACCCGACCAACAGCACCCTCGTTTGTTCTTCGGCAGAACTGCAGGTCACACTGCAGAATGTCTTGCGTCCAACCAGGCTGGAAGTGATCGACGAAAGCGCGGCGCACGCGGGCCATGCGGGCTCCAACGGCCTGGGCCACGGCACACACTTTCGGGTCCGCATCGCCAGTCCTGCCTTCGCTGGCCTGAGCCGGGTGGCGCAACACCGCCTTGTGTATGATGCGCTGCGCAGTTTCACCGACGCCGGGCTGCACGCCC
>DAIOEI010000548.1:0-1828 GCA_036746335.1 Hydrogenophaga sp.
GCAAAGATCAGCGGCTCGTTCATGGCCAGCCACAGGATGCCGATCACCAGGCCGTCTTCCAGCAGGCTCATACCTACGTTGGAGAAGGGCTCGGGGGAGGTGTTGATGGCCGCGCGTGTGGTGGTCTTGGCGGCCTGGGCCGTGGCGGCGAGGCTGCCGCCGAGCAGCGCGCCCACGATCGCCATGGTGCCGCTGTCGGCCCCCAGCGCGCCGGCGGCCAGCGCCGCGCCCGCCGGGATGCGGATCACGCTGTTGACCATGTCCCACAGCGAATCGAGCCCCGGGATCTTGTCGGCAAAGAACTCCACGAACAGCAGGGCGCCGCTGGTGGCGAGCAAGGCCGGGTGCTGCAGAACCTGCAGGCCCTCGGGCAGCGGGATCCAGCCGACCCAGCCGGCCATGCCCACGATGAAGACCACCGCGTACAGGCGGAAGCCGCTGGCCCAGCCGAGCGCGGCGGCCAGGGCCAGCAGGCTGGGCATGTCGAGGTGGTTGGCGGCCGCGCTCACGCCTTCGGCCACCTGCCCGCCGACCTGCCCGCCCACACCGGCCGCGCCCTCCCCCACCTGGGTACCCCAGGTCTTGAGCCAGTCCACCAACGTTGTCCAGATCGCGTCCATGCCTTGTCCTCCTGAAGGGAAAGGATCAGATTACCCCGCCAGCCAGGCGGGTTTGCGCTTCTGCAGAAAAGACGCCACGCCTTCGCGACCTTGTTCACTCGCGCGTGTGTCGGCGATGCCTTCGACGGTCGCCGCGACCAGCGCCGCGTCGATGGCGCGCTCCGCCACGTCCTGCACCAGCCGCTTGCAGGCGCGCACCGCCGCCGGGCTGGCGTTCACCAGCGCCTGCGCCAGCTCGTTGACCTTGGCTTCGAGCGCGTCGGCATCCACCAGTTCGTGCACGAAACCGATGCGGTGCGCCTCGTCGGCGGAGAACCGCTCGGCCGTGAGGAAATAGCGGTGCGCGGCGCGCGCGCCCATGGCACGGATCACATACGGGCTGATGGTGGCCGGGATCAGGCCCAGCTTCACCTCGGACAGGCAATAGGCTGCGCTGCGCACGCTCACCGCCATGTCGCATGCCGCGACCAGGCCCATGCCACCGGCGTACACATCGCCCTGCACCGCCGCGATGGTGGGCTTGGGGCATTCGTAGATGGCCTTGAGCATGGCCGCGAGCTGGCCGGCGTCGGCGATGTTTTCATCGCGCGTGTAGTCGGCCATGCGGCGCATCCAGTTGAGGTCGGCCCCGGCGCAGAAAGCCGGACCCTCGGCGGCCAGCACCACGGCGCGCACGTCTTCTCGCTGGCCCACGGCTTCAAACGCGGTCTTGAGTAACTGGATCACCTCGTCGTTGAAGGCGTTGCGCACCTCGGGACGGGTCAGCGTGATGCGGGCGATGTGGTCTTGCACCGCGATGGTCAGGGCGTTGCTCATGGCTTGTTGGCTTCCGCAGCTTCCAGTTGCAGGTGGTACACCCAGTCCAGCTCGGGCGCGGGCTGGCCCAGCGCGGTGAGCGCGGCGGTGATCTGGCCGCGGTGGTGGGTGGCGTGGTTGAACACGTGCGCCAGCGTGGCCGCGAACGGCAGCGACTGCGGCACACCCTTCATGGTCTGGTAGTCCAGGTTGCCGTCAAACCGCTCGGCGGGCCAGGTGGCGATCAGGTGCTCCCAGTTGGCAGCGCCGCCTTTGAGCGCCTGGCCCAGGCGTTCGCGGTCCGGCTCCACCTCGGTGTCCAGACCCAGCAGCGGTGACGCGCCTTTCGAGAAACGCGCGTACCAGAGCAGGTGCTCGCCCACCAGCAGGTGGTTGAGCGTGCCGTGGATGCT
>DAIOEI010000549.1:0-1814 GCA_036746335.1 Hydrogenophaga sp.
TTCGCGATCATGACCGAGGACGACTACGACGCCAAGCGAAAGGAATACGGCGACGAATTCATCGCCAAGATGGGCGCCGAGGGCATCAAGGAACTGCTGCAGGCCATCGACCTCGACATCGAGATCGAGAAGCTGCGCAACGACCTGACCGGATCCGAACTCAAGATCAAGAAGAACGCCAAGCGCCTGAAGGTGCTGGAAGCCTTCAAGAAGTCGGGCATCAAGCCCGAGTGGATGGTGCTGGACGTGCTGCCGGTGCTGCCGCCCGATTTGCGCCCGCTCGTTCCCCTGGACGGTGGCCGCTTCGCCACCTCCGACCTGAACGACCTGTACCGCCGCGTCATCAACCGCAACAGCCGCCTGCGTCGCCTGCTCGAACTCAAGGCCCCTGAAATCATCGCCCGCAACGAAAAGCGGATGCTGCAGGAAGCCGTGGACTCGCTGCTGGACAACGGTCGTCGCGGCAAAGCCATGACGGGCGCCAACAAGCGCGCCCTCAAGTCGCTGGCCGACATGATCAAAGGCAAGAGTGGCCGTTTCCGCCAGAACTTGCTGGGCAAGCGCGTGGACTACTCGGGCCGTTCGGTCATCGTGGTGGGCCCGACGCTCAAGCTGCACCAGTGCGGCCTGCCCAAGCTGATGGCGCTGGAACTGTTCAAGCCCTTTATCTTTGCCCAGCTGGAGCAGCGCGGCATCGCCACCACCATCAAGGCGGCCAAGAAGGAAGTCGAATCCGGCACACCGGTGGTCTGGGACATCCTGGAAGAGGTCATCAAGGAGCACCCGGTGCTGCTCAACCGCGCGCCCACGCTGCACCGCTTGGGCATCCAGGCCTTCGAGCCCATCCTGATCGAAGGCAAGGCGATCCAGCTGCACCCGCTGGTCTGCGCAGCCTTCAACGCCGACTTTGACGGTGACCAGATGGCCGTTCACGTGCCGCTGTCGGTGGAAGCCCAGCTGGAAGCCCGCACCCTGATGCTGGCCTCCAACAACGTGCTGTTCCCCGCCAACGGCGAGCCCTCCATCGTGCCGTCGCAAGACGTGGTGCTGGGTTTGTACTACGCCACTCGCGAGCGCATCAATGGGTTGGGCGAGGGCATGATCTTTGCCGACTTGGCCGAGCTGCAGCGCGCGCTGGACAACAGCGTGGTGGAAATCACAGCCAAGATCAGCGTGCGCCTGACAGAGTGGACCAAAGACAAGGAAACCGGTGACTTCGTGGCTGCCACCCGTCTGGTGGACACGACTGTTGGCCGTGCACTGTTGTCGGAAATCCTCCCCAAGGGCCTGCCCTTTGAAATCATCAACAAGGCGCTCAAGAAGAAGGAGATTTCCAAGCTGATCAACGCCTCGTTCCGCAAATGTGGTTTGAAGGAAACTGTGGTGTTCGCGGACAAGCTGCTGCAAAACGGCTTCCGTCTGGCGACCCGCGCCGGTATCTCCATTGCGGTGGACGATATGCTGGTGCCCAAGGAAAAGCCGGTCATCATCGAGCGCGCCGAAGCCGAGGTCAAGGAAATTGCCCAGCAGTACGCCTCCGGTCTGGTGACCGCTGGCGAGCGCTACAACAAGGTGGTGGACATCTGGGGCAAGGCCGGTGACGAGATCTCCAAGGTCATGATGGGCCAGCTGGCCAAGCAGAAGACCACCGACCGCCATGGCAAGGAAGTGGATCAGGAGTCCTTCAACTCCATCTACATGATGGCCGACTCGGGCGCCCGCGGTTCAGCGGCGCAGATTCGCCAGCTCGCCGGCATGCGCGGCCTGATGGCCAAGCCCGACGGCTCCATCATCGAGACCCCCATCACGGCGAA
>DAIOEI010000550.1:0-1801 GCA_036746335.1 Hydrogenophaga sp.
GCTGATCCGCCTTGGGGCGGCCCGGCGGCGGATCGTGTTCGCCCGCAACAAGCGTCAGCGTGGCATCCACCCCGTACGCAGGGCGTGCGCCCAGTCGGGGCGCTGCCGCTGGTCGGCCAGGAGTGCCATCGACTCACAGTCGTACGGCAGGCTGATCAGCTCGCAGGTCCATCCACCATCCCGACGCTCCACCACCGCGTAACGCGCGTCGGGGCTGCCGGTTTCGATGCGGTGGTAGCGCGATTGCGGGTAGGGGTGGTCGTCGTCGTAGGCGGGTAGGCCCACGCTGCCGGGGTTGACGATCAGCAGGCCTGTTTGACCCTCTGGCCTGGCGAGTCGTACCGCGCGGGGTACATGCGTATGGCCGCAGGCCAGCAGGGTCATGTGCGGCGGTAGATGGTCGCCCAGCCGCTCGCGGATTTCGTCTGACGTAGCCAGGCGGGCCTCTTCGCCCACCGGCGTTTCCAGCAGGTACTCAATGTCGCTGCGCGGGCTGCCGTGGCACAGGGCGACACCGTTGCCCAGGCGGTCTGGCCACATCTCGCCGCGGTGAAGCCGTGAGTCGGTCGGGTCGGCGTGGCTGGCCAGCCAGGTGCGGTCGGCCTCGGCGTTTTCGAGCTGACCGCTGGTGTAGGCGTCGGAGGCACTTTGACGCTCCAGCGGCAGGCTGAGCACCTGGCGTTCGTGGTTACCGGCCACATGCAAGCAGGGCAGGGTGCGCAGGCGCTGCGCGGTTTCAACCGGCAGCAGGGGGCCGCTGAGCGTGTCGCCGAGGTTGACGACCTGGTCTACCTGGCGGCGCTCGATGTCCTCAATGACGGCGTCCAGTGCGGCGAGGTTGCCATGAATGTCGGAGACGAAGGCGATGCGCATGAAGCCCCCAGGCTTAGAGGTTGAAGCCGCCCAGGCTTTGAATCCGCTCCACATGCGCCAGCAGCGAGCGTTTCGCCACTGGCCAGAGCCGCTCGGGCACGTCATCGTAGGCGAGCTTCACCCAGTCGTCCGTCGTGCCTTCGGGCAGAATTTGCATGGCTTTTGCGATTTTGGCCTCACGGGCCAGCCGGTGCGCCTTGAGGTGGGCGATGGCGGCGCGGGCACCGCCGTGTTCGGGTGCGGCAGGGTTGTCCGCGCAACGGGGGAAGTCGCCGAGCACGTAACCGTGGGCCGGCAGGATGAAGTGGGCGCCGTGTTCGGAAAACAGGCGGTCGAGCTTGTCAAGGGAATCGAGGTAGTCGCCCATGTTGCCGTCGGGCGGGTCGATGACGGTGGTGCTGCCGTTGAGGATGTGGTCGCCGGAAAACAGCAGGCCGTCTTCTTCCAGCAGCAGGCAAAGGTGGTTGGCAGCATGACCAGGCGTGTGCACCACCAGCAAGCTGTGGCTGCGGATGTCTTCGCCATTGGCGCCGATCAGCACCAGCCGCTCGCCTTCGGCCAGTGCGCGATCAGGGGTGAACTGGCTGCCCGCGCGGGCGGTCGGCGCGCTGGGCAGGCCGAGAATGGGCGGCTTGTCGCGGCCAGCCGCTGTGCACAGGCTTTGCAGTCGCGCCGCGCCGGGCGAATGGTCTGCGTGTGAGTGGGTGCAGACGATGGCGCGGATGTCGCCGCCCGCCGCGCGCCACAGGCGCTCGATGTGGCCTGCGTCGTCGGGGCCGGGGTCGATGGCGATGTGCCCGGTGGCCGGGTCGCCCACCAGGTAGCTGTTGGTGCCCGGGCCGGTCATGAAGCCCGGGTTGGGCGCGGTCAGGCGTTGCACGTTTTTGAGCAGCGAAACCGGGCGCTCGGTCTGCCAGGCAAGTTCGTG
>DAIOEI010000551.1:0-1796 GCA_036746335.1 Hydrogenophaga sp.
CAGGCGGTGCCCCTGGCCGGCGCTGAAATGGGGCGGTCTTCGCTGCGCTCAGACTGCCCTGCGCTGCTTATATGGACGCCTCCCGTGTGGCAAGTGAGTCTTGCAAGTTCGGCTGGCGGATCAACTGCGGTCTCATATCCGGCCTTTGGGCGCTCGGGTCGAGCGTCAGCATCAAGCTGCCGCTCTTCCTTTGCTGGCCTTGATGGTCAGTCGCGAGGTTGGGGCCCATCTCGGCGGCGGGTTCCGTCTGTCGACGTTCCCGAGCAGCGCACCGGCCTTGCCAACCCACGGTCTTGACCGCTTCACCATCACTTGCTCGACTCCTCTCGCGCACTCTGTTCGGGCGCCCGTGGCAAGGCTACGGGCTGCGCCAGCTTGAGATCTCGGCCGCTTTCAGGGCCACTTTCAGGGCTGCTGTCATGCCGCTGCCGCCACCGGCGCCGTTGACACCCAGCTCCTGTCGAAGTCGCGCCCGTGGGCGATCAACGCCCAAGCCGTGCGCGCCAGCTTGTTGGCCAGCGCCACCACCGCCACATTGGGCGGGCGGCGCTTCATCAGCTCCAGCACCCACGCTGGCGCACTGGGCGAGTTCGCCAGCGAGCGTGCCCCGCTGACCAGCAAGGTGCGCAGGTACGGGCTGCCACGCTTGTTGATGCCGCCCAGCGTGACCTTGCCGCCCGTGCCCCGGTGTTTAGGCGTCAGGCCCAAGCTGCAGGAGAACTCCCGCGCATTGCGCCAGCCGCGCCCGTCACCCAGCGTGGCCGCCAGCGCCGTCGCACCCAGCAAGCCCAGGCCAGGCACCGCACGCAGCCGCTGGCAGGCTTGGTCGGCCTGTTGCACCTGCTTGAGCTGCGCTTCAAGCTGCAGCACCTGCTCGTCGAGCTGGCGCAGCGCCTGCAGCTGCTGATCCAGCAGCTGCTGCATCAGCGCCGGCAGCAGCGCGTCGAACTCCGCGCGGCGCGCCAGCAGCACCTTCAGGCCCAGCGCCTTGCCGTGCGGCAACACCACCCCGAACTCGTAGAGCAGCCCACGCAGCGCGTTGACCGTGGCGGTCCGCACGCTCACCCAGTGCGCGCGGGTGCTGTGCAGCGACAGCACCGCCTGCTGCTGCAAGCTCTTGGGCGCCACGCGGCGGATGTCGCCCTGCTGGGCCGCCAGCCAGATCGCTCGCGCATCGGCCGCGTCGTCCTTGTTGCCGCGCACGAAGCCGCGCACCTGGCGGGCCGGCAGCAGCTCGACCTGGTGACCCATTGCACCCAGCACGCGAGCCCAGTGGTGCGAGCCGCCGCAGGCCTCCATCGCCACGCGCGCAGGCTTGAGCCGGGCGAAGAACTCGACAAACCTGACTCTGCTGAGCTGACGCCGGCAGATCTCGCCCGAGTCCGAATCCACCCAGTGCAGTTGCAGCACGTTCTTGGCCGTATCCACGGCATAGGTCGTAGCATCCATCGCGGGGCCTCCTGTTGAAGGGAATGAGACACGCTTCCCACTGTGGCACTCGATGCCGGTCAATGCGAGGCCCCACCGCCTATCGAGCCGAAGCGCCAACCCGGCTGAAGCTGTCTTGCCTTGTCCAGCGGTATTGGCTGTTGAGCTTGCAAGCACCACGCACACTTGGACTTGCGGGCTGAGGTGGGAGGCGTCCATACCATCTCGGCGCCCCATGACAGCGCCGGCCAGGGGCACCGCCTGCCGCTCAGGCACCACCGTGGTGTTCGTTCGAGAACAGACCCCGGTTGTTCAAAGGGCTGTGCGGGTGGGGGCTGGCGGGCGTGTGAAGCGCCGAGGCGCGCAGG
>DAIOEI010000552.1:0-1795 GCA_036746335.1 Hydrogenophaga sp.
ATGGGCCGCGTGGCCGCGCAGGGCGACACCCGGCCCATGGCCGCGAGCCGCGAGGCCATGGAAGATTTGAAGCGCATCCTGGCCGGGCGCTCGGCCTTTTATTCCAAGGCGGACCTGCACTTCAATACCAGTGGCCAGGGCGTGGACGATGCTTTTGACGGCCTGCGCACCCAAGTGCGGGAGGTGCTGGGCATTTTGTAAGATGCATAAAAATGCATTGACGGTTTGGAAAAGCTGCAATATTATTCACATCACACGGTGCCGCCCGGTGATGGAATGCAGGTCGGCACCCTTGTTTCCCCTTGCCACGCGCAGCCACACCCATAGGAGACCGCCTTGACCGCAGCCCTCAACCCGAATGCCGTCGATTACCGTACCGATCCCAGCCAGTACCGCCACTGGAAGCTGGCGTTCAACGGCGAAGTCGCCACGCTGTCCATCGACATCGACGAAGACGCGGGCCTGCGCCCCGGCTACAAGCTCAAGCTCAACAGCTACGACCTGGGCGTGGACATCGAGCTGCACGACGCGCTCAACCGCATCCGCTTCGAGCACCCCGAAGTGCGCACCGTGGTGGTCACCAGCGGCAAAGACCGCGTGTTCTGCTCCGGCGCCAACATCTTCATGCTCGGTGTGTCCAGCCACGGCTGGAAGGTGAACTTCTGCAAGTTCACCAACGAAACCCGCAACGGTATTGAAGACACCAGCAAGCACAGCGGCCTCAAATTCCTGGCCGCGCTCAACGGCGCCTGCGCCGGCGGCGGTTACGAGCTGGCGCTGGCCTGCGACGAGATCATCCTGGTCGACGACCGCACCAGCGCCGTCAGCCTGCCCGAGGTGCCGCTGCTGGGCGTGCTGCCCGGCACCGGCGGCCTGACCCGCGTGACCGACAAGCGCCATGTGCGCCACGACCTCGCCGACATCTTCTGCACCACCAGCGAAGGCGTGCGTGGCCAGAAGGCGGTGGACTGGCGCCTGGTGGATGCCGTGGCCAAACCGCAGCAGTTTGCCGCCGCCGTGATCGAGTGCGCCTCCAAACTGGCATCCCAGAGCAGCCGCCCAGCCGGCGCAAAAGGCGTGGCCTTGCCGCGCGTTGAACGCAGTGACAGCGCTGACGGCATTGCCTACACCCATGTGAATGTGGCCATTGACCGCGCCAAACGCAACGCCACCCTCACCCTGAAGGCGCCGAGCGGCGCACAGCCCACCGACATTGCAGGCATCGAAGCCGCCGGTGCCGCCTGGTTCCCGCTGCAGATGGCGCGCGAACTCGACGACGCCATCCTCAACCTGCGCACCAACGAACTGGACATCGGCACCTGGATCTTGAAGACCGAAGGCGACGCGGCGGCGGTGCTGGCCAACGACGCCCTGATGCTGGCGCACAAGGACCACTGGTTCGTGAACGAGACCATCGGTGCGCTGCGCCGCACCTTTGCCCGCCTGGATGTGTCGTCGCGCAGCCTGTTCGCGCTGATCGAAGCAGGTTCCTGCTTCGCCGGCACCCTGGCCGAGCTGGCCTTCTGCGCCGATCGCGCCTACATGCTCGCTCTGCCCGACGACGCCGACAAGGCGCCCCAGCTGCGCTTGAGCGAGTTCAACTTCGGCTTCCTGCCGATGGTGAACGACCAGTCGCGCCTGCAGCGCCGGTTTTATGAAGAAGCGGGCCAGATGGAAGCCGCGCGTGGCGCCATCGGCAAGGCGCTCGACGCCGACGCCGCCTTGGCGCTGGGCCTGGTGACCGCCGCGCCCGACGACATCGACTGGGCCGACGAAGTGCGCATGGCGCTGGAAG
>DAIOEI010000553.1:0-1793 GCA_036746335.1 Hydrogenophaga sp.
CCCACCCGCTGAACCGCTGTTCGGCCCGATTTGCCAGGAGACCACCGCTGTGACGATGCAACGCGAAGACTTTCGATTTTTTCACCGGCTGCGTGTGCGCTGGGCCGAAGTGGACATGCAGAAAATCGTCTTCAACGCCCACTACCTCATGTACTTTGACACCG
The DNA here is from genome assembly GCA_036746335.1 of Hydrogenophaga sp. Lineage (GTDB taxonomy): Bacteria > Pseudomonadota > Gammaproteobacteria > Burkholderiales > Burkholderiaceae_C > Hydrogenophaga. Next base: position 165 of record DAIOEI010000553.1, read on the forward strand.
CCATCGCCGACTACTGGCGGGAGCTGGCACTGCCCTACGAAGAGGCGATGCACCAGCTCGAAGGCGACCTGTATGTGGTCAAGGCCACGGTAGAGTTCCATGCGTCGGCCCGGGTGGACGACCAGGTGGAGGTGGCGATGAAGTGCAGCCGCATCGGCACCTCGTCGATGGTGTTCACAGGGGCCATCTTCCGGGGCGAGGAGCACCTGATCTCCAGCGAGATCGTGTACGTGTTCGCAGACCCGGCCAGCCAGACTTCCAGGCCCGTACCACCCTTGTTGCGCGAGACTGTTCTCGGCTTTGCGGCGGGGGAGCCCATGGTGCGGGTGGAGGTGGGCCGCTGGGATTCCCTGGGCAGCGCCTGCGCGCCGCTGCGCAGCGCGGTGTTTGTGCAGGAACAACACATACCACAAGAGCTGGTACAAGACGCAGCCGATGCGGGCGCCACGCACGCCGTGGCCTTCAACCGCCTGGGGCAGCCGGTGGCCACAGGCCGGATGATCCGCCACTCTGGCGCGGGGGTCGCGCAGATCGGACGCATGGCCGTGCATCGCGTGTTGCGCGGTGCGGGCTTCGGGCAACAGGTGCTGCAGGCCCTGATGGATGCCGCTCGGCAACAGGGCGCCGACCGGGTTCAACTGTATGCGCAGCGCACCGCAGAGGGCTTTTACCAGCGGTTGGGCTTTGTGCGCGAAGGTGATCCCTATGAGGAAGCGGGCATTCCACACGTCACCATGAGCAAGACCCTGCAAGGAGGCTGAGCGCAGCGGTGTGGACCTGGCGGCGCGTCAAAGCTGCCATGCTTCGGTGCGACGCTGCGCTTCGCACCAGGTGTGGGCCGCATGCCTGGGAGGCTCGTGAGTCCACTCGTCCATGCGCACGGCCAGTGCGCCCGGCTGTTGGTCTACCCGCACGATCAGGCTGCTGCGTGTGCCATATCGGCGCTGAGTCAGATCGACGAAGGCAGCAGAAAGGCTCTTTTCCTGTTCGGTGGGAACGCCGGTGCGGGGCAAAAGCCCATCGGGAGCGACCTCGCGGTCTGCCAAGGCCCTGGCGAGGTGTTGGCGGGCGTCGCCGGGCGCCAGCAACAGAGCTTCCGATAGCGCGGTTTGCAGGTGCAAGGCCTTGGGCCAGGGCGTGTTCAAAGCCGCGTTCGACAGGGTGTGCACACCGGGTGCAAGGGTTTGTTGGTGCCAGGCGGGCGAGGCGTTGTCCTGGTGGGGTGATCGCGGGTCCCGGTTGCTCCAGTAGGTCCACTGTGCGGTGCGCAGATCGCCCAGCACCAGGTTGAATCCACCGTGATCACACGGCTGACGCTGCGCCAGGAGTGAGCGCCATGCAGCATCACCTTGCAACCACGCGAGCGGCAACTCGCCTCTGCTGCGCGGACCAGTGGCTGCTGCGGCACTGCGGACGTTGGTGAGCATGGCCACCCGTCCGTTCTCGCCCATGCCCAGCCAGGTGCCCCCATCGCGCTGATCGCGGCCTGTGACCACCCGGGTGCCATCTGGCAAGTTCCAGCGGCTCAAGGCGTCGGTGGGGCGGTCAAACAACTCATCCCGGTTGCTCGCCAGCAGCAGTGGGCAGCCCGGTTGAACGCCGATGGCAAAAGCGATCAGGCACATGCGC
>DAIOEI010000554.1:0-1791 GCA_036746335.1 Hydrogenophaga sp.
GCTCGCTTCACGCCCCAGTAGCGATCACTCTGCACTTCAACTCTCAGCCCCCCCCCTCCATAGCTGATCACCTGCCTGCCACCGCCCATGCGCAAAGGCCGCCAAAACGCAAATCTAAAGGCCCCTTTTTCGTCCAACACGTGAAACCCATGGGGGTGCAAGACCTTGGTCAGCGCCTGCTGAAAAAGCGCGTCCACTTTGTCTCGCGGCATGCGGTGCTCGCGCCACTGCGGGTCCAGCGTCTCCAACAACGCCAAGGGATGCCCCTGGAATTTTTTGGGATCGCCGCTGCGGTCCACGTAGAGCTTCAAGCCCGGCACGGCCACCGACAGGAACAGCTCTCGCGCCAGGGGCAGCAGTTGCCGCAGCACCGTTTCCAACTGTTCGGGTGCCACACGGATCAGGCGCACACCCTCATTGCGAAACAGCGGCTCGTGCAGCGGATGCCGACCGCCCCAAATGCTGAAACCGTGGGTTTCAAAAGGAAACGCCCGCAGCAGCCGTGTCAACAGACGCCCTGTATCCGCGCAACCATAGTGATATTCCTTGGGCTCGCGCAAAAAGCCGCGCACCGCCTGGTAAATGTCGATCCCAGGCTGGCGTTGCAGGATTTCGCCCAAGGTGGTGAAAAAGGCTGGGGGTTGCAAGATCAAGATGTCGCTGGGGCCTGGCAGCTCATCGGCAGAGATTGGGCCCGCTGGCGGAGAGGGTTTCGCGGCATCGGTAGCAGCAAGCTGGCTTTGCCGTGCAAACGCCTCTGCCGCCGCGTCGTACACCCGCAAGCCCCGCGCCACAGCAAGCGCCTCCAGCAGCGGAACCGCCTCTTGCAAGGCGTCAAAGTCGTCGTCCACCGGCAGCACCAGCGTCCACAGCGCACAGTTGGCCCCTTCGCCCTGCACGCGAGGCGGGGCCCCCGCCACCCATTCCACCGGATGCTGGCCCTGGCCGCCCACCACGTTGACGGTGATGCCCGGCGGTTGCTGGCGGATGCGGGTGAGCAGCGCCAGCAGCCGCGGGCTGGGCTGACTAAGGCGCAGCTTGCGTGCCTGCTCGGCCGCTTCGCGATTCGACAGACCGGCGGGCAGGCCCGTCGGGTCGAACACGTCCAGAAAATGCACATAGCTCATGGCTTTCCTCCTCCTCTTCGAAATCTCTTACAAGGCCATCGCGCAGGCGTGGGCACTGGCCCAGGCCCACTGGAAGTTGTAGCCGCCCAGCCAGCCGGTCACGTCCACCACCTCGCCAATGAAGTACAGGCCGGTCTGCTTCGATTCCATGGTCTGCGACGACAGGTCGCGCGTGTCCACACCGCCGAGCGTGACTTCGGCCTTCTTGTAGCCCTCGGTGCCGGTGGGCACCAGTTCCCAGCGCGCCAGCCGCTCGGCCAGCCGGGCCAGGGCCTTGTCGCTGCACTCGGCCACCGGGCGCTGCCATTCCTTGTCTTGCTCGACCCAGGCTTCGGCCAGGCGGCTGGGCACCCACTGCGCCAGTTCGTTGACCAGCAGCTTGCGCGAGCGCTGCTTGGCGTCGGCCAGCGCGGCGGGCAGGTCCACCTCGGGCGCGAGGTTGATGCGGATCGGCGTGCCCGGTTTCCAGTAGCTGGAGATCTGCAGCACCGCCGGGCCGGAAAGGCCGCGGTGGGTGAACAGCAGGTCTTCGGCGAAGACGGTGCGATTTTTCTTGTCGCCGGTTTCGATCAGCACCGGCAGGGCGAGACCGGCAAGGCCGGCGTAGGGCGCCCAGCCCGCGCCGTCAAAGGTCAGCGGCACCAGGCCGGGGCGCGGTTCGACG
>DAIOEI010000555.1:0-1788 GCA_036746335.1 Hydrogenophaga sp.
CCAGGCGGGCGAGTCCTGTCCGCTGGCGCAGTCGCGCCAGTCCGGCCAGCGCGAAAGGGTGCTGCACTTGCACCACACGCCCGCCGGCGAGGAGTACGTGAACATCGAGCTCACGCCCTTGCCCGGCCCGGACGGGCAACCCGGGTTCTTCGTCGAAAAAATGGAACCCTTGCGGGTGGCCCAGGGGCGCTCGGACGCCCAGGGCATGATCGGCCGCTCCGAAGCCTTCCAGCGCATGCTGGCGCTGGTGGCCCGAGTGGCGCCCTCGCGCGCCAGCGTGTTGCTGCTGGGCGAATCGGGCACCGGCAAGGAGCTGGTGGCGCGCGCCATCCACGAGGCCAGCCCGCGCGCGGGCAAGCCGCTGGTGGCGGTGGACTGCTCCAGCCTTCCCGAGAACCTGTTTGAATCCGAACTTTTTGGCCACGAGCGCGGCGCCTTCACCGGCGCGGCCACCACCCGCGGTGGCCTGGTCGAAGCGGCCAGCGGTGGCACGCTGTTTCTGGACGAGGTGGGCGACATCCCGCTGCCCATGCAGGTCAAGCTGCTGCGCCTGCTGGAAACCGGCACCTACCGCCGGGTGGGCAGCACCGAGCTGCGGCATGCCGACATCCGCGTGGTGGCTGCCACCCACCGCGACATTGACGCCATGGTGCAGGACGGGCGCTTTCGCGAAGACTTGTACTACCGGCTCTCCACCTTCCCGATTCATCTTCCCACGCTGCGGGAGCGGCATGGCGACGTGGCACTGCTGGCCCCGGCATTGCTCGACCGGGTGGCCGCCCCGAGGCGGCTGCGGCTCTCGTCTGATGCATTGAGCCTGCTGACCACACAGAACTACCCCGGCAATGTGCGCGAGTTGCGCAACCTGCTGGAGCGCACCGCGCTGCTGTGCGATGGCGATGTGATCGAGGCCGACCATGTGCGGCAGGCGATTGCCACCGGTCGCCGCACCAGCGCCAGCCGCCATCCCGCGAGCCCCTCGACTGCGGCAGGCGCTGCGGGTGAAGCCCAGGACTTGCGCAGCCTGGAACTGGCAGCACTGCGCGAAACCGTGGCCCGCCACACCGGCAGCCGCGCCGAGCTGGCGCTGCGCCTGGGTATCAGTGAGCGCTCGCTTTACCGCAAACTCAAGGCTTTGGGCATGGGCGAGCAGCGCTGAACACACGTCCAGCACGGGCTGCCGAGCGCGGCGGCAGCACGCTCAATCCCCCGCGTGCAACTTCTCGTGGATCTTGCGCGTGGTGCGCCAAACCCCCCACAACACCAGCGGGATGGCCGCGCCCGCGAGCATTTCGGGATGGATCGGCAGGCCCGCTGCCTTGCCGGCTTTGCCCAGGTACAGCAGCAGGCTGATCACGTAATACGAGATGGCCGCGATGGACAGGCCCTCCACCGTGCTTTGCAGGCGCAGTTGCAATTCCTGTCCTTTGGTGAGTTTGGCCAGCAGTTGCTGGTTCTGCTCTTCGGTGGCGATGTCCACCCGCGTTCGCAGCAGCGCGCTGGTGCGGGAGATGCGCTCGGACAAAGAGGCCAGGCGCTGGCCGGTGGCAGCCACGGTGGAAATGGCGGGCGATAGACGCCGCTGCATGAACTCGCCGATGGTTTGTGTGCCAGGTACCGGTTGCTCGCGCAACTCGGCGATGCGCTGCTTGACCAGCTCGTCGTAGGCCTGGGTGGCGGCGAAGCGGTAGGCGTGTTCGGCAGTGGCGCGCTCCACACCCGCTGCCAGCGAGACCAGGGTGTCGAGCAGGCCTTGGTCGGTGGTGCTTTTGCTCTCCAGTTGGGCGG
>DAIOEI010000556.1:0-1781 GCA_036746335.1 Hydrogenophaga sp.
CTCAGGCCGGGCTTACAGTGCCTGCCGTAGCGGGTCAGCTTGAGCGAGGGGTTAGCGAAGTAATCGGCCCGCTGCCGCAAATCGCGCCGAAGAAACACTGCGTGCACTGGTTGTGGCAAGGTGGAATGCGGTGCCGCGGAAGACCGATGTAGCAATGGTGCGCAATGCCCGCGGGTTAGCGTGGTCCTGGGTGACGTCATCGACATTGGTGAATCGTTGCAGCAGTTCGCAGCTGCCGCGGCGATATCCCGTTTAAGAGAGTGAGCAAGACGACGTACCCGAGGCGGCACCACATTCCGTAACGGATGATGGAGCAAGCCATGGTGCAACGCAATCGAGGTGTCAGCCTCAAGCCCGGCAAGTCCCGGGCCGCGCTGACGATCACCCACCCCAACGCCGCGGGCGTCGACATCGGCAGCGCAGCCCACTTCGTGGCCGTGCCGCCAGACCGCGACGACGAGCCAGTGCGGGAGTTTCCGAGCTTCACGGTCGACCTCAATGCCATTGCCGACTGGCTGGTGGCCTGCCGGGTCGACACGGTGGCGATGGAATCCACCGGCGTGTACTGGATCCCGCTGTTCGAGTTGCTGGAGTCGCGCGGCTTCACCGTGCTGCTGGTCAACGCTCGGCACGTCAAGAACGTCAGTGGCCGCAAGTCCGACGTGCTCGACTGTCAGTGGCTTCAGCAGCTCATGACCTATGGCCTGCTCAGCGGCGCGTTCCGCCCGGCTGAGCAGGTGTGCGTGCTGCGCTCGCTGTGGCGCCAGCGTGGCATGCTGCTGCGCAGCCAGGGCCGGCACGTGCAGCACATGCAGAAGGCGCTCACGCAGATGAACGTGCAACTGGCCAACGTGATCGCCGACGTGGTGGGTGAGACGGGGCAGAAGATCCTGCGCGCCATCGTGCAGGGCGAGCGCGACGGCCAGGTGCTGGGTGCGATGAAGAACGTGCGCGTGAAGGCCAGCGTCGAGGAGATCGCCAAGAGCCTGCAGGGCAACTGGCGGCCCGAGCACCTGTTCGCGCTGAAGCAGGCGCTGAACGCCTTCGACTTCATCGGCACGCAAGTGGCCGAATGCGACACGCAGATCGAGCAGCAACTTCAGACTCTGCAGGTTCACGAAGGTGAGCCTGCCAAGGGCAAGAAGCGTGGCCGGGCGCGCAATGCGCCCAAGTTCGACCTGCGCACCCAGCTCTTCAAGATGTGCGGCGTGGACCTCACGCGCATCGACGGCATCGACGTGACCACGGCGTTGGCAGTAATCAGCGAGACCGGCGCGGACATGTCGCGCTTCCCCAGTGACAAGCACTTCGCCAGCTGGCTGGGCCTGTGTCCGGGCACCAAGATCACGGGCGGCAAGGTGATGAGTGGCAAGACCAAACGCTGTGCCAACCGCGCTGCGCAGGCGCTGCGGCTGGCGGCGGCGGCACTGCGCACCAGCCAGTCGGCGCTGGGGGCGTACTTCCGGCGCATGTGCGCGCGCATGGACAAGCCGAAAGCGGTCGCCGCCGCCGCCCACAAGATCGCGCGGCTCATCTACTCGATGCTGACCAAGGGCGAGGAGTACACCGACCAAGGCCAAGCCTACTACGAGGAGCGATACCGCGAACGGGTGCTACGCAACCTCTCGCAGCGCGCCGGCAAGCTCGGTATGCAACTCATCGCTGTGCCGCAGACCGCCTGAAAAATGCCCCTCATATCAATCACTTAGGTGGTGTTTCTTAAGAGAGGCCACGCGTTACTCGCAGGCCACGGTGCTTCTTGTACAAACCTTGACCCGGTT
>DAIOEI010000557.1:0-1780 GCA_036746335.1 Hydrogenophaga sp.
GAGGTTGGCGCCTGGATGGCGGTATTTGGGCAGCAGGTCATCGGAACGGTGGGCGGGGGGCAATTGGAATGGTCTGCGATCGAGCGGGCTCGCGGGATGCTGGCTGGCGCCTTGGCGGCGCCTTGTGAAGAAGGCGTAACGCTGGGCCCCAGCCTGGGGCAGTGTTGTGGTGGCGCGCTGGTGCTCAGGTTTGAGCCAGTACAGGCGATCAACGCACCCGCATTGAAGCGGCGCTTGGAGCCGCTTTGGACGCCGGTGGCGCTGTTTGGCGGCGGGCATGTAGGCACCGCCATCGTGCGCGCCTTGGCGCCCTTGCCTTTTGTGGTGCACTGGTTTGACAGCCGCGATGGGGTGTTCCCGGACAGCGTGGCGCCCGGGGTACTCACCGAACATTCCGAACCGGTGCAGGGCGCGGTGCCGGGTCTTGTGCCTGGCTCGCGGGTGCTGATCATGAGTTTTTCTCATGCCGAAGACCTGGATGTGGTGGTCGCCTGCCTGCAGCGTCAGCGCGATTATGCCGACCTGCCGTTTCTGGGTCTGATCGGCAGCCGCACCAAATGGGCAAGCTTCCGCAGCCGTTTGCGGGCGCGGGGCTTTGCCGATACCGAGCTGGACCACGTCACCTGCCCGATTGGCCTGCCAGGGATCGAAGGCAAGGCGCCTGCGGTGGTGGCTGCCTCGGTCGTGGCGCAATTGTTGCTTTTGGAGCAGCCTATGAAAGAAGCCTCTTGCACGCCACCTTTGCGTCAAGGTGTATGAATGTCTTCAAAAAGTGTATACACTTTGTCCTTCAGGTCGCAGCGGTGCGGGTGTTGTATTGACGCCTTCAAACGCGGCCCTCAGTCGGCTCAGAGCGCCCGCAGTGGTGAGCCGAAAACCCTGACGGTTCGTCCGTCCTTGTGTTGAGGTGCCATGGAAACCTACTTGCTCGACTGGGCCAACCTGCTGTTGCGCTGGCTGCACGTGATCGTCGCCATCGCCTGGATCGGCTCTTCTTTCTACTTCGTCTTCCTCGACAGCAGCCTCACGCCGCCCGAAGACGAGCAGCTCAAGAAAGACGGTGTCAGCGGCGAACTCTGGGCGCTGCACGGTGGCGGCTTTTACCACCCGGTCAAATTCAAGGACGCTCCGCCCAAGCTGCCCGAGCACCTGCACTGGTTCTACTGGGAGAGCTATTCCACCTGGCTGTCGGGTTTCGCGCTGTTCCTGATGTCCTACCTCTGGAGCCCCAGCGTCTACCTGATCGATCCGAACGTCATGGCGTGGTCGCCTGCCGGGGCGATTGCCGCCGCGCTGGCTTTTCTGGTGGTGTTCTGGCTGCTGTACGACGCCATCTGCCGCACCCTCGGTCAAAGCGAAAACGGCGACGCCAAGGTCGGCGCGCTGGTGCTGGTGCTGGTGTGCATCGCGTCGTATGCCGCCACGCAGATGTTCGCCGGCCGCGCCGCTTTCCTGCTGGTGGGCGCCATGCTCGCCACCGCCATGAGCGCCAACGTGTTCTTCTGGATCATCCCCGGCCAGCGCACCATGGTGGCCGACATGAAGGCCGGTCGCCCGGTGGACCCGATCCACGGCATCCGCGGCAAGCAGCGCAGCGTGCACAACACCTATTTCACGCTGCCGGTGCTGTTCGCGATGTTGAGCAACCACTACAGCTTCACCTACGCGCACCCGCAGAACTGGCTGATCCTGATCGGCATGATGTTCGCCGGTGCGGCGATACGCCAGTTCTTCGTCATGCGCCACGGCTACAAGCTCGGGCGCAACCCGCACCCCTGGA
>DAIOEI010000558.1:0-1777 GCA_036746335.1 Hydrogenophaga sp.
CTCGTCGTGTTCGGCCTGGCTGAACAGGTCCATGGCCACCCAGTCGGCGGGCGTGCTGCCGTCGGCCAGCACCAGGATCTCGCTCGGACCGGCAATCATGTCGATGCCCACGGTGCCGAACACGCGCTTCTTGGCGCTGGCCACGTAGGCGTTGCCCGGGCCGGTGATCTTGTCGACCTTGGGCACGGTGGCCGTGCCGTAGGCCAGCGCGGCCACGGCCTGCGCACCGCCAATGGTGAAGGCGCGCGTGACGCCGGCAACAAAGGCGGCGGCGAGCACGAGGTCGTTGCGCTCCCCGCGCGCCGACATGGCCGTACCGCTGCCACCCGTGGCCACGCTGCCGCGCACCGGTGTCGGCACCACCATGATGATCTCGCTCACACCGGCTACGTGCGCCGGCACTGCGTTCATGATCAGGCTGGACGGATAGGCTGCCTTGCCGCCCGGCACGTAGATGCCCACGCGGTCCAGCGGCGTGACTTTCTGGCCCAGCAGGGTGCCGTCTTCGTCGCGGTAGGTCCAGCTCTCTCCAGACGCTTTCTTCTGCGCCTCGTGGTAGCTGCGCACGCGCCGCGCCGCGCTCTGCAGCGCTTCGCGCTGTGCGGCGGGCAGGCCGTCGAAAGCGGCCTTGAAGTCGGCCTGCGTGAGTTCCAGGTCGGTCATCGATGCGACCTGCAGGCCGTCGAATCGGGCGGTGTATTCCAGCACCGCCGCATCGCCGCGCCGCTGCACGTCGGCCAGGATGTCGGCCACACGCTGCTCGATCGCGCTGTCCGTGTCCGCCGACCAATGCAGCCGGGCCGCGAACTGCGCCTCGAAATCGGCCGAGGCGGTGGACAGACGGAGGGGCGCGGCGGTGAGGCTCATGACAAAACAATGCTTTTGGGGATGGCGTTGGAGAAAGCGTCGAGAATGGGGCGGATGGCGGCCTGTTTGAGCTTGAGCGCGGCCTGGTTGACGACCATGCGCGAGCTGATGTCCATGATGTGTTCCACCTCGACCAGGTGGTTGGCCTTGAGGGTGTTGCCGGTGGACACCAGGTCCACGATGGCATCGGCCAGGCCGGTGAGCGGCGCTAGCTCCATGCTGCCGTAGAGCTTGATCAGATCCACGTGCACGCCCTTGCCGGCAAAAAATTCGCGCGCAATCGTGGTGTATTTGGTGGCCACCTTCAGGCGCGAGCCCTGGCGCACGGCCGAGGCGTAGTCAAAGTCGGCGCGCACCGCCACGCTCATGCGGCACTGTGCGATCTGCAGGTCCAGCGGCTGGTACAGGCCCTGGCCACCGTGTTCGATCAGCGTGTCCTTGCCGGTCACGCCGATGTCAGCGCCGCCGTATTCCACGTAGGTGGGCACGTCAGTGGCGCGCACCAGCACCACACGCACGCCGGGCTGGTTGGTGGCGAGAATCAGCTTGCGCGATTTTTCCGGGTCTTCCAGCACCTCGATACCGGCCGCCGCGAGCAGCGGCAGGGTTTCTTCGAAGATGCGGCCTTTGGAGAGGGCGAGTGTGATCATTTGATACGTTCTATGTTGGCACCGATACCGCGCAGCTTGGCTTCCATCTGGTCGTATCCCCGATCCAGGTGGTAGATGCGGTCCACGATGGTCTCGCCTTCGGCCACCAGACCGGCGATCACCAGGCTGGCAGAAGCGCGCAAATCGGTCGCCATCACGGTCGCGCCCTGAAGCCGGTCGATGCCTTCGACCACCGCCACCTTGCCGTCGGTCTGGATCTTCGCGCCCAGTCGCACCAGCTCGTTGACGTGCATGAAGCG
>DAIOEI010000559.1:0-1776 GCA_036746335.1 Hydrogenophaga sp.
CACGACCCCTTGGTTCGTAGCCAAGTACTCTATCCAGCTGAGCTACAGCCGCGAATCCTCGAATTTTAGCAGGGTTTTCTTGACGTTTTTGCGCGGGCGCAGAAACAGTGCCAAGCGCCCTTCAAGATACCATGGCGAGCATTCGGGCCTACAGCGGCAGCGCGAACCGGCTAGCGCGTATCTCTGAAGTGGCCCGCCGCGCCTGCGCCCGGGTGTGGCGCCGCCGGAAACGCATGCGTAACAGCCCCCGCCTAGCGCGAGTGCGTGGACAGTGGGCGTTTGAACGCATGAAAAACCACCCCGTCAATAATCACGGTCACTCATGGATCACGCCATACACAACAACCTGCACCAGAACTTCGGCAAGCACTGCGACGAGGTCTGCACCGGACTTCAGTCGCATACCGAAGCAACCGAAGCGCACCTTGAGCGCACAGAACTGCTGTCCGAAGCCACATGGCGTGAACAGCGCCACATCATGCAGGCCGCACAACCGCTGGCTGAAAAGCTGGAGGCCGGAACCGATGGTCTGCTCAAGCAGTTGGTGAGCTTTGTAGGGGGCAAGGCATGTTGAACCAACTCGCGCTGCAAGGTGTCGGCCCAGCCCGGCGGCTGACCATCGACTTCAAGCCCCGTCTGAACTTTCTGACGGGTGACAACGGACTGGGCAAGAGCTTTGTGCTCGACCTTGCTTGGTGGGCGCTGACGCGCACCTGGGCGCGCGGTGTCATGGCGGCCCCGCGTCAAGACGCGGACGAATCCCGCATTGGCTACCGCTACACCGGCAGCACCGGGGACTATGCAGGCGAACGCCTGTTCGACCACGAAGCCCAGCAGTGGACGATCAGCCAGGGGCGGCAGGCCATTCCCGGCGTGGTGATTTATGCCGGTGTTGATGGCAGTTTCTCGGTCTGGGACCCGGCTCGCAATTATTGGAAAGGCGACAAAGGGGAAACTGCAACGCCAACCCGCCCACGCAGCTTCGACTTCAGCCCCGAAGCCGTCTGGAACGGCTTGCAAGCCAGCGATGGCAAAACCCAGCTGTGCAACGGCCTGCTGCATGACTGGGTGCTGTGGCAAGAGGCGGGCAAACCCGCTTTCGACGATCTGGTCAAGGTACTGGACGCACTGTCACCTTCGGGCCTCGAAAAAATCCGACCCGGCACCCCCATGCGCGTGGGCGACAGCGTCAAGGAATTGCCGTCACTGCGCATGCCCTACGGCCAAGACGTTCCACTGATCCACGCCTCGGCAGGCATGCGCAGGATTGCCGCACTGGCGTATCTGCTGGTCTGGACTTGGCGAGAGCACCAACTGGCGTGCGAACGCTTCCGCGTGAATCCGGCACGCGAAATCATCTTCCTGATCGACGAGATTGAATGCCACTTACACCCACAGTGGCAGCGGCGCATCGTCCCTGCCCTGCTCAACGTGATGAATGCCCTGACAGGCACCCGCGAAGTGCCCGTGCAGCTGCTGGCCGCCACGCACTCACCCTTGGTGCTGGCCTCGGTCGAACCCAACTTCAACCCGGATGAAGACTGCATCTGGGACTTCGACCTGATCGACGGCGAAGTGTGCGCACAGCTCTACCCCTGGTCGCGCAAAGGCGATGTCAACGCCTGGCTGGCATCCGAGGTGTTCAACCTCAAGGTGCCGGCCTCGGTGCAGGCAGAGGAAGCACTGGGCCTGGCCCGGGGTTTTCTGCGAACGGCGGCCATGTCGAACCCCATCCTGAGCGAAGAGCAGAAACAGCAATTGCAGGACATTGACAAC
>DAIOEI010000560.1:0-1776 GCA_036746335.1 Hydrogenophaga sp.
GCCCAGGGCGAAGGCGCTGGTGCCGACAAAGCCGCTGGCCACCCAGGCCACCACGCCCAGACCGGTGAAGAAGGCGCCCACAGACAAGGCGCGGTAGGAGCGGGCATCAGAAGACATCAACACGGTACTCAAAAAGGGTCGGCAAAGGGGCTCGGGTCATGGTTCCACCGATTCGATGAGGCCGATCACGGGCTGCAGGCGCAGGTCCAGCTCGGCGAACAGCAGTTGTTCCAACTCGGCCGCAAAATCCGCCAGCCAGTGCAGGCCGGGCGGGGCGCCCGCATCGGCTGGCGACGCGGCGGCCTCGCGGCGCAGCGCCTGGTAGCGCGCGCGCACCCACAACGGCAACTGGCCCAGCAGGCGCTGCTCGCGCCCGCCAAAGAGCCGCTCCATCTGCGCGTCCAGCGCGGCGAGCTGTGCGTGCGCCGGGGTGGACCGCGCGAACTGCTCGCGCACATGGGCGCGCAGCGCGTCCACGCTCAACTCCATGCGGCGCTGCTGGTCGATCAGGTGCTGGTGAAACAACGCGAACTCGGTGTCGAGGTCGTTCGGGTCGGGGATGTGCGTGGCATCGCGCGCCCGGATGGACTGGGTCAGCACGGCGCGCACGCGCTGCAGCTCGGCCTGCAGGCGCTCATGCAGCGCGGTGGTCTCGGGCGCCGACAGGTCGTGCGGGGCGGTGGGCGCACCCACTGGGGCGCGCACCGCCCGCGCCGTGTGCAGGCCGATGGCCTCCTTCACGTTGAGCCACTGGCCCAGGCGCTCGGCCACGTCTTGCCGGGGCGCGTCAGCGCGCTCGGGCAACCAGCGGGCCAAGTGGCGCGCCAGGGCGGTGGGGGGAACGGTGGGAGAAGTGCTGCGCAAAACGGAGAACAGCGCCAGGGCGGCGCGGTGGGCAAAACAAACAGGCGGCCAGCAACAGGCCAGGCGAACCCGCCGGAATACCCGTCGGGCCAGGGGCCGACGGGTATTCCGGACGGCAGGGCGCTATTAGAAACCATCTTGTCGGCGCGCTGGCTGACCGTCTGCGCCGACAAGCCTCACAACACCAGCACCGCCCGGAAGTCGTTCACGTTGGTGTGCGTTGGGCCGGTGAACACGAGATCGCCCAGGGGCTCGAAGTAGCCATATGCGTCGTTTTTAAGCAAGTAATCACTTACTTTAAGACTACACTCGGCCGCTCGGGCCAGGGTGTCGGGCGTGACCCAGGCGCCCGCGTTGGCTTCCACGCCGTCGATGCCGTCGGTGTCAGCGGCCAGCGCCCACACACCGGGCTGCCCGCCCAGCGCCTGGGCCAGGCCCATGCAGAATTCACCCGCCCGACCGCCCCGCCCTTTGGGCTGACCCTCGGCGCGCGGGCGCACCGTGACCGTGGTTTCGCCGCCGCTCAGAATGACACACGGTCGCTCGAAGCTGCTGCGGCCCAGCGCGGTGGAGCGGGCCAGCGCCGCGTGCACCTTGCCCACCTCGCGCGACTCGCCTTCGATTTCGTCGCTCAGGATGTAAGCGCGCAGGCCGAGCGCGCGCGCGGCCGCCGCGGCGGCGTCCAGGCTCTGCTGGGGCGTCGCGATCAGGTGGGTCTCGCAGCGCGCCAGGCGCGGGTCGCCGGGTTTGGGGGTTTCCAGCGCCCCGCATTCCAGTTGCTGTTGCACGGCGGGCGGGACGGTGATGCCGTAACGGCGCAGGATGTCCAGCGCGTCGGCGCAGGTGCTGGCATCAGCCACGGTGGGGCCGCTGGCGATGACGCTCACGTCGTCGCCCGGCACGTCGCTGATG
>DAIOEI010000561.1:0-1776 GCA_036746335.1 Hydrogenophaga sp.
GGTCGCGGGCGCTGCCGATCTGGCGGCGCAGGGCGGTGGTGGTGTTGGCCATCAGCGCGCTGTTTCGGTCATGGCGGGCTTTCCGCGTTTTCAGTGGCCTCCGTGCTTGCAACGGCCTCCGCGCCTTTAACGCCTTCATCGGCTTCAGCGCCCTCCGCGTCTTGGGCCAGAAAGCGGGCCAGTGCATCGCGGGCGGCTTCGGTGACCCGCTGGCGGTCGTCATCGCTCAGGGCATCGGCATCGGCCAGCCGCTTGACGAGGTCGTCGGGCAATCCCAGGGCGGCGGCTTGCACCGCTTGCTGTGCGGCAGCCATGCGGTGCAGCGGCACGGGGTCGAACAGCGCCGCGTTCAGGGCCAGCAAGATGGCGATTTGCGCGGGCACGGGCACCGGGGCCAGCTCCGGCTGGCCCAGGCAGGCGCGGATGCGCTGGCCGTGCGCGATGGCTTGGCGGGTGTCGTCGTCGAGCCGAGCGCCAAAGCGGGCAAAGGTTTCAAGCTCTTCAAACTGGGCATAGGCCAGCTTCAAATCGCCCGCCACCGCCCGGTAGGCCGCACGCTGCGCCTTGCCGCCCACGCGCGACACCGACTGGCCCACGTCCACCGCGGGCAACACCCCCAGCGCGAACAGCGAGGGCGACAGCACGATCTGCCCGTCGGTGATGGAGATCAGGTTGGTCGGAATGTAGGCCGAGATGTTTTGCGCTTCGGTTTCGATGATGGGCAGCGCCGTCAGGGAGCCACCGCCACGCGCTGCATTCAGGTGGGTGGCACGCTCCAGCATGCGCGAATGGATGTAGAAAATGTCGCCCGGAAACGCCTCGCGCCCCGGCGGGCGGCGCAGCAGCAACGACAGCTCGCGGTAAGCGCGGGCGTGGTGGGTCAGGTCGTCGTAGACGATCAACACATCTCGGCCCGCTTCCATGAAATGCTCGGCCATGCTGGTGGCCACGTAGGGCGCGATGTAGGCCAGGCCCGGCGCGTCGTTGCCTTCGGCCACCACCACCACGGTGTATTCCAGCGCGCCGTTCTCGCGCAGGTTCGCCACCGCTTTGGCCACGGCGGAAGCGCGTTGCCCAATGGCGCAGTACACGCACAGCACGCCCTTGCCACGCTGGTTGAAGATGGTGTCGATGGCAATGGCGGTCTTGCCGGTCTGGCGGTCGCCCAAAATCAGCTCGCGCTGGCCGCGCCCGATGGGAATCAGCGCATCGACCACCTTCAACCCCGTTTGCAGCGGCTCGGAGACGGGCGCACGGTCCATGATGGCCGCCGCTGGCCGCTCGATGGGCAGGCGCGTGTCGGTGCTGATCGGCCCTGCGCCGTCCAGTGGCCGACCCAGCGGGTCCACCACGCGGCCCAGCAGCGCATCGCCCACGCCCACATCCATCACGCGGCCGGTGCGCTGCACCTCCTGGCCCGCGTGCAGGTGGGCATGGTCGCCCAGCAGCACCACGTCCACCCCGTCTGCGTCGAGGTTGAAGGCAATGCCCGACAGGCCACCGGGAAACAGCAGCAGTTCCTCAAAGCCCACCTGCGGCAGCCCGTGCACCCGCGCAATGCCGGTGGACACGCGGGCCACGGTGCCCACCTCGCGTGGCAGCAGTTGCGGCTGAAAGGCTTGCAGGCGCTGGCAAATACCGGCAAAGGCGCCGTCGAGTGCGCCTTGCAGCGTGGTGGTCTCAGTTGCTGCGGTGTTCACGCGGGCGCCCTCATGCCGTACCGTTCTGGCCCAGCCGCGCTTCGGGCAGGCCCGACGACAGCGTGGCCAGGTAGTC
>DAIOEI010000562.1:0-1767 GCA_036746335.1 Hydrogenophaga sp.
GGCAGGTCGTTGACCACCTGTTCGGCAATCGACAGCGTGCCGCTGGAGATGTCTTCCAGGCCCGCGATCATGCGCAGCAGCGTGGTCTTGCCGCAGCCCGAGGGACCGACAAACACAGTGAACTCGCCGGGAGCGATGTCCAAGTCGACGCCGTGGATCACATCCACGCGGCCGTAGCTCTTCTTGATGTCTCGCAAACGCAAGCCAGACTGCGTCATGGGGAAGATCCTTTCGTTTCGACAGGCCCTGTTCAGCGGGGCACACGGCGGCGCATGAAATGCTGCCGATGTCAAAATTACATCATCTATGCAAACGATTGCACGATGGGGTTTGCCCTAGTTTCTGGTAACAAAAAGGTTACGAAACGGGGTGTGGGAGGCGCCTGATCGTGCCGCCCGCGCGTTCAGGCGCTGCTTTCCCGCACGATCAGCTCGGCGGGCAGCATCAGGCTGCGGCGCGGTTCACCGGCCAGGGCCTCGTAGAGCAGCTTTACCAAGGCACGGCCCGCGTCCGATGTGGGCTGGCGCACGGTGGTCAGCGTGGGGTGCACATGCTCGGCCAGCGCGATGTCGTCGTAGCCGACGACCCGCACCTGGCCTGGCACGGCGATGCCCCGCTCGCTCAGGGCCCCCGTGAGCGAAATGGCGGTCACATCGCTGGAGGCCACGATGGCATCAAAGCGCAGGCGCTGGTCCAGCCAGCCGTCGATCACCTGCCGGATACGCGAATCACCGAACAGGAAGGACTGCAGCAGGCGCGGGTCCTGCTCGATCCCCGCCTCCTGCAAAGCACGCGCATAACCCTGGTAGCGCAACCCGGCCTCGGGATGGGACACGTCGCCAAAAAAAGCGATGCGGCGGCAACCCTTTTCAATCAGGTGGCGGGTGGCCAGGTAGCCGCCCTGGGCGTTGTCGCCGCCCACCACCGGGTACTGGGCGTCCGGCAGGTTGGCACCCCAGACCACCATGGGAAACCCATTGCGGGCCAGGTGGTTGAGGTGGTCGTGCAAGGTGAGCTGACCGATGACGATCAGGCCGGCCACCTGACCGCTCTCGACCAGGTCGGACAACACATGGGCGCGGTGGTCTTTCAGTCGCGTGAGCAGCAGGCTCATGCCCCGCTCGTCCAGCGTGTCTGCCACCGAGCCCAGGATGCTCAGCAGGAACGGGTCGGAGATCATCTGCAGGCTGTCACCCAGAATGACCACACCCACCGTCTGCACATCGCGCTTGCGCAGGTTGGCCGCACCCACATTGACGCGGTAGTTCAGCGAGCGCGCCAGTTCGGTGATGCGCGAGCGCGTGGCTTCGGGAATCAGCGGGCTGCCGCTGAGCGCGCGCGAGACGGTGGAGGTGGAGACACCGGCCATGCGAGCCAGGTCGGTCATCTGCATGCGCTTGCGTCCGCGCTCGGCGCCCGATCCGGTCGAGCTGTCCTCGGCGGGTTCGTTGCGGGCCTTGGAAGCAGGGCGGGCAGCGGCAGAGGGGCGTTCACGGGTCATGGCTGGATTATTCCATTCCCCCCGTCAGCCATCGGGCTTGTCCGGTCATGACGGCAGCGCGGGGACAAAAAAAGCCCGGCGCCTTGACGGCGGCCGGGCCAACTCTGATTGCCTCGAAGGAAACAGGCTGGCAGCCATGCGCAGCGCGCAAAGCCGCCCGCCCGGTAAAGACCGGACGGGGCCGCCGGTCAGAACGCGTAGTTGATGCGCATGCGCAGGGCGACCTGGTCGTCCGTGCCCGTGCCGCCCTTGGAGTAGCTGATCGC
>DAIOEI010000563.1:0-1765 GCA_036746335.1 Hydrogenophaga sp.
CACGTTGTGGCCGTTCATGCGCAGGTAGCGCGTGAGCATGTCGTTGATGGTGTAGTTGCGCACATGGCCCATGTGCAGCTTGCCGCTGGGGTAGGGCAGCATGGAGCAGGCGTAGAACTTCTTCTTGCCCGCGTCTTCGGTCACGCGGTAGGCGTCGGTGGCGGTCCAGTGGGTCTGAGCGGCGCGCTCGACATCCTGGTAGGCGTATTTTTCTTGCATGAAACGGCGGGTCTGTGGCCCGGAAAAAAAGGGTGCTGCGCTGTTTGCGACTTGAGGGCGCCCTGTTGGCGGCTCTTGCGATTTTAGGACCAGGGCACCCAGGGCATCTAAGGTGGCGCCAGCGCCCGCAGTGCAGATCAGCGAACCAGACCGCCGGCTGGCGCTTGCGCAGGGCCCTTCAGGTCACCGGTTTGAGGATCGCCCACAAAGCCCAGTCGCGTCAAACCGGCCTCCTGGGCCATCGCCATGACACGGGCCACCTGTCCGTAAGATGCGTTTTCGTCGGCTCGCAACTGCAGCTCGGTCTCTGGATCGCGCTGGGCTGAGGCATGCAGGCGCTCTTGCAACTGCTCTGCAGAAACCTCCTCATCGCCCCAGAACAGCTGGCCCTGTGCCGTCAGGCCCACGGTGACGGCCACCTCTTGCCCGGTTTCCACCGTTTGCACGATGGGACCCATCGCGGGCAAGTCCATTTGCAGCCGGCTGCTCATGAGTGGCGCTGCAATGATGAAAATCACCAGCAGCACCAGCATCACATCGACCAGCGGTGTGACATTGATGTCACTCATGGGGCGATGGGCAGAGGGCTTCTCCAGCCGACCAAAGCTCATGCCGCGCGCTCCTGATGGGCGAGCAGGTCGCGCAAGTCGCGCGCGAAGCCCTCCAGATCGGCCTCGATGCTGCCGATCTGGCGTCCGAAAACGTTGTAAGCCAGCACCGCAGGGATCGCCACCGCCAGGCCGGCCGCTGTCATGATGAGCGCTTCACCGACCGGCCCTGACACCTGCTCGATGCGGAAGGCGCCGTCCATGCCAATGGCGGTCAAGGCATGGTAGATCCCCCAGACGGTACCCAGCAAACCCACAAAAGGGGCGGTGGAACCCACCGTGGCCAGCAAGACCTGCCCGAATTGCAAGCGGTGCAGAATGCTGTGCAATGCGTCCCTGAGCACACGCGTCAATTGCTGGGGGCGGTCACCGGCAAGGGCCAGCGTCTGGGCAGGCGCCTGCTCCAGCGCACGCGTTGCCTGCAACAAGGGGGAGACCCAGGCGCGGGGATCGAAGTGGCGCATGCGCTGATCGGCTTCATCCAGATGGGCTGCCTGCCAGAACGCCGCCACCGACAGCCGCACATCGCTTTTCGCCCGGCGCAAGAGCCAGCCTTTCCAGAGGATGATCACCCAGCTGGAGACCGACATGGCCAGCAAAAGCAATGCCACGCCTTTGCTCAGCGCATCGCCCTGCATCACCGCCTGCCACGCATTCATCGTGCCCATCCCTGAAAGCCCTCAAAGCACGGCTCAGCGCAGGCCGAGCACGTCAAACATGTCGTACAAACCGCTGCGCTTTTCTGCCAGAAACCGCACCGCACGCAGGCTGCCTTGGGCGTAGGTGGCACGGCTGCTGGATTTGTGGGTGATCTCTATGCGCTCACCCGTGCCGGCAAACAACACCGTGTGATCGCCCACGATGTCGCCGCCGCGGATGGTGGCAAAACCGATGCTGGACGGATCGCGCTCGCCGGTCACGCCTTCACGCGCATACAC
>DAIOEI010000564.1:0-1765 GCA_036746335.1 Hydrogenophaga sp.
GACGTACGTATCCGCGTCAGAGTTTGCAGGCACCGCATCAGAAGTAGTCGGCCCTGCAGAACCCATAAACCTGTTGTATGACAACGACTTACGGGTGATTCAGGGTGCCCATTTCCCTGAGATTGCATTCCACTTGGGTTTGTTTTCTGAGAGTTCTGGGGCTGCAGAGCATGACGACCGAAGACTTCTTCCGCGCGCGGCTGGACTCGATGATCGACCTGCGCCATCCGTTGGCGGTGCTGGCGACGAAGCTGCCGTGGCCGGGGATCGAGGCGGCGCTGGCGGCGAAGTTCGCGCACCAGGACCGGCCTGCGAAGTCGGCCGTGGTAGAGGGCTTGTTCGGTGCGGAGTCCGTCGAATTCGGTGGCGGCATCAGCCGCGCGGGCCGGCCGCGCCTGCCCATCCGTCTGATGGCCGGGCTGCTGTACCTGAAGAACAGCTTCAACCTCAGCGACGAGGAACTGGTGGATCGCTGGGCCGAGAACGTCTACTGGCAGCACTTCTGCGGCTTGGTGTACTTCGAGCCGCGGCTGCCGTGCGATGCCACGCAGATCGGGCGCTTCCGCCGCGCCATCGGCGAGGACGGCATGGAATTGCTGCTCAAGGCCACGATCGAGACGGCGGTGCAGAGCAAGGCCATCAAGCCGCAGGAACTGGAGCGCGTGATCGTGGACTCGACGGTGCAGGAGAAGGCCATCGCCCACCCCACCGACAGCCGGCTGCTGGAGATCGCCCGCCACAAGGTGGTCAGCGCCGCCAGGCGCCTGGGCTTGAAGCTCAAGCAGACCTTTGCCCAGGAGGGCCAGGACCTGCGTAGGCGCGCCGGGGGCTATGCCCACGCCAAGCAGTTCAAGCGGCTCAAGCGCGTGCTGCGTCGCCAGCGCACGGTCCTGGGCATCGTGATCCGTGAGGTGCGGCGCAAGCTGGCCACCCGGGTCGCACCCAACGGCGATGAGGCCGCAGCTGACAGCCTGGCGCTGGCCGCGATGAACACCTGGCTGGAACGCGCCGAGCGCATCCACGCCCAAAAGCCCAAGGACAAGAACAAGCTCTACGCGCTGCACGCCCCGGAGGTGGAGTGCATCGGCAAGGGCAAGGCCCGCAAGCCCTACGAGTTCGGCGTGAAGGTGGGCGTGGCGGTGACGCACGCCAGCGGCCTGATGGTGGGCGCGCGTACCTTCCCCGGTAACCCGTACGACGGCCACACGCTGGCCGAGCAGCTCGAGCAGGTGCGCAACCTGTGCCAGGACATCGGCGTGGCGATCAAGACCGCGGTGGTCGACCTGGGCTACCGCGGCGTGGACGCCGACAACCCGGGCGTGGAGATCATCCACCGCGGCAAGTTCAAGAGCCTGACCAAGTTGCAGCGACAGTGGCTCAGGCGCCGGCAGGCGGTGGAGCCGGCGATCGGGCACGCCAAGGCCGATCACCGCATGGACCGCTGCTGGCTCAAGGGCTCAGCGGGTGACGCGCTGCATGCACTGAGCTGCGCGCTGGGCTACAACATCCGCTGGCTGATGCGGGCCCTGCAGGCAAAAGCCGCGAAGGCCTTGTCGTGGGCGCTTCAAATGGTCAGTGTGGGCGGCAAACAGGCACTGGCGCAGGCTCGGCAGGCGTTGCGGGCGCTGGCTTGCAAGGCCCAGCAGTGGTTCAGCTCGGCACAGGACCTGCCACCAGCCTCGCGATCAATGCTGGTGGGTGCCTGAAATGCAAATTGCAGGGCCGACTACGTCGGTCGTTGACGGGCCAGCAGGCACGCGGTACG
>DAIOEI010000565.1:0-1719 GCA_036746335.1 Hydrogenophaga sp.
CGGTGTAGGGCACCTTGTTGAAAGACACGTCTTTCGGGATGTCCACCACCACCGGTCCGGGCCGGCCGCTGCGGGCGATGTGAAAGGCCTTCTTCATCACCTCGGCCATGTCGCGCGCGTCTTTGACCAGGAAGTTGTGCTTGACGATGGGACGGGTGATGCCCACGGTGTCGCACTCTTGGAAAGCGTCCAGGCCGATGGCGGCCGTGGGCACCTGTCCGGTGATGATCACCATCGGGATGCTGTCCATATAGGCGGTGGCTATGCCGGTAACGGCGTTCGTCACGCCCGGGCCGGAAGTGACCAGCGCCACGCCCACATCACCCGTGGCGCGGGCATAGCCGTCGGCGGCGTGCACAGCGGCCTGCTCATGACGCACCAGCACGTGCTGAATGGTGTCTTGTTTGTAGAACGCGTCGTAGATGTGCAGCACCGCACCACCGGGATAGCCCCAGATGTACTTGACGTTTTCGGCCTGAAGGGCCTTGATGAGGATTTCCGCTCCGCGGAGTTCCTGGGGAGCAGAGCCGGAGGCGGCTGCAGCGGAAGCCAGTTCGGCTTTGTTGATTTCCATGATGAACCTTTCGAGAATTTCTCTGACGAAATACCTTGGGTGCCCCTTGCGCCAACCCTTGTGGGGTGGGCTCGGGACTTGAGGCCAAAGACATGGGCGGACACATACCCCGCCGGACCTTGACCCGTTTGCCTTTTGAATTGCAGCCCAACATTATCGCACTGCAGCAAGCGCCCTGTGGCCCGCTGCTTCGCAAGCGCTCAGAAAATCAGGTCGATGAGGCCGCGATGCGACAATCTGAGCATCACAAACCCAGGCCCCAAGGCGGGCTTGGAACTCTTCTTGACATGATCGAAACGCTCCCCTCCCCTTCGCCCGATCAGACTTTGACCGCCCCTCCCTTGAGGCGTCGCATGGCCTGCTGGCTCTATGAAGGCACGCTCCTGTTCGGCGTGGTGTTTGGCACCGGCCTGTTTTTCTTTGGCACGGTGTTTGCCATTGGGCACTTGGTGCCTTCGCTGCTTCCTTTGAGGGATGCTCTCAACAACCGCTATGCACTGCAAGCCTATGTCTTCTTGCTGCTGGCGCTGTATTTCGGCTGGTTCTGGGTCAAAGGCCAGACGCTGGCCATGAAAACCTGGCACATCCGGGTGGTGGACAAGCAGGGGCGGGCCCTGACGCGGGTCAAGGCCTTGCTGCGGTACATGTGGTCATGGATGTGGTTCCTGCCCCCTCTGGCAGTCGGTGGCTACTTCAGCCTTCCCGGAGGCGAGCTGACGGTGATCGTGCTGGGCTGGGTGGCGGTCTGGATGCTGCTGGCGCGCTTTCATCCGCAGCGCCAGTTCCTGCACGACGCTTTGGCGGGCACACGCCTGGTGCACCACAAACCCCAAAAACCCCCGAAAGCTCGCCGATTCTGGCACCTGTGAGGCTGCGAGCACACACATGCCCGATCACGAACCAGCGAATGCGCAGAAGCAGCGCACCGGCCTGACCCGCATTTGGCATGCGCTCGGTTATTCCCTGGCCGGGCTGCGCGCGGGATGGGATGAAACCGCCTTTCGCCAAGAAGCATTGGCGGCCTGCGTGTTGATTCCCCTGTCCTTCTGGTTGGGACGCAACTGGGTTGAAACTGCTTTGTTGGCGGGTACCGTGGTCTTGGTGATGGTGGTGGAGTTGCTCAACACGGGCGTGGAGGCCGCCAT
>DAIOEI010000566.1:0-1712 GCA_036746335.1 Hydrogenophaga sp.
CTTCTTCAACCACAACGAGGCAACACCATGAGCCGACTCGACGTCACCGAAAAAATCATCAACACCAAAGTCACCCAGGGCCTGAGCTGGGCCGACGTGGCCCAGAAGGTGGGCCGGTCCAAGGAATGGACCACGGCGCTGTGCCTGGGCCAGATGACCGCCACGCCGGCGCAAGCCGCAACGCTGGGCGAGATCTTCGGCCTGAGCGCCGACGAACAAAAATGGCTCATGGTCGTGCCCTACAAAGGCTCGCTGCCCACCAGCGTGCCCACAGACCCGCTCATCTACCGCTTCTACGAGCTCGTCAGCGTGTACGGCACCACCTTCAAAGAGCTGATCCACGAAGAGTTTGGCGACGGCATCATGAGCGCGATCGACTTCAAAATGGACCTGCAACGCCAGCCAGACCCCAACGGCGACCGCGTCAACATCGTCATGTCGGGCAAGTTCTTGCCGTACAAGCAGTATTGAGCAGCGCTGGAGGAGGACCCATGTTTCAACGTTTGTTGTCAGACCAGACGCCCACCCGATCACCGCAAACCTGGTCTTGCGCCTGTGGCCAGTCCCATGCACAAGCGGGGGTTTGCAGCTCCACGGGTGCAGACGACAGTGTTGCAACGCACATTCAACAGACGCAGGAGGATGCGCTCTTGAAGGCCCTGTTTCCAGCGTCGGCCCTGCGCCGCAAGCTGCTGCAGACCGTGGGTGCGGCCAGCTTGCGCGCGGCGGTGGCGGCGGCCTTGCCCGCGGGCGCGCTGGTGGGTCTGCAGGCCATGGCGCAGGAGCAGCGAGCGCCCGAGAAGAAAGACCTGAAGCTGGGGTTCTTGCCCATCACCTGTGCCACGCCGCTGATCGGCGCCCACCCGATGGGGCTCTACCAGCAGCGGGGCCTGAACGTGCAGCTGGTCAGGACGCCCGGCTGGGGGCCGATCCGCGAACGCATGCTCAAGGGCGAACTGGATGCCACTCACTTCCTGTCGCCCATGCCGCTGGCCATGTCACTGGGGCTGGGCACGCCCGCGCAGCCGATGCATGTGGCGTCCATCCAGAACACCAACGGCAACGCCATCACCCTGCACCTCAAGCACAAGGACAACCGCGACCCGAAAAACTGGAAGGGTATGCGGTTTGGCATTCCGTTTGAGCACTCGATGCACAATTTTCTGCTGCGTTACTACCTCGCGGAGCACGGGCTGAACCCCGACAAAGACGTGACGCTGCAGGTGATGCCGCCGCCCGACATGCTGGCCCAGCTCAAGGCGCAGACGATCGATGGTTTCATCGTGGCCGAGCCGTTCAACCAGCGGGCGGTGTTCGAGGGGGTGGGTTTCATCCACCTGCTCACCAAGGCCATCTGGGATGGCCATCCCTGCTGTGCTTTTGGCGTGTCGGCGGCCTTCATTCGGCAGTTTCCCGACACGTTTTCGGCGCTGTACCGCGCCATCATCAGTGCGTCGGTGCTGGCCAGCATGCCCGGCTCGCGCGAGCAGATGGTGCAGGCCATTGCGCAACCGCAATACCTGAACCAGCCGCCCGAGCTGCTGATGCAGGTGATGACCGGCCGGTACGACGATGGTCTGGGGGCCCGCCACAACGTGCCCGACCGCATTCTGTTCGACCCGGTGCCCTGGCACAGCCAAGCGATTTGGATGCTCACGCAGATGAAGCGTTGGGGTTACATCAAGAACGACGTGAACTACCAGCAAATTGCC
>DAIOEI010000567.1:0-1707 GCA_036746335.1 Hydrogenophaga sp.
GCCATCGTGCAAGACGTGGACGCCGAGCCGCTGTTTCTGTTCCGCACCGTGGCGCGCAGCGAGCTGCCGCCGCAGACCGTGGCCTTCATCGCGCTGCCCATCGAGGTCAACGGCGCCACCATCGGCGTGCTCGCCTGCCACCGCATCCGCAGCCGCCAGCGGCATCTGAACGACGACCTGGCGCTGCTGCGCATCCTCGCCACGCTGGCCGGGCAGTTGCTGCAGTTGGAGCAACTGGTGGCCGAAGAGCGGCGCCAGCTCGCCGCGCGCAACGAAGCGCTGGAACATGCGCTGGACGTGGGCAGTGCGCGCTACGGCCTCATTGGCCGCTCGCCCGCGCTGCTGCAGGCGCTGGGCGAGCTGGAGCGGGTGTCGGCATCTCAGGCGACGGTGCTGCTGCTGGGCGAGTCCGGCACCGGCAAGGAGCTGTTTGCCCGCGCGGTGCACCTGGCCAGCGGCCGACGCGACCAGCCCTTCATCAAGGTCAACTGCTCGGCGATTCCCGATACGTTGTTTGAAAGCGAGCTGTTCGGCTACGAGCGCGGCGCGTTCACCGGCGCCAGCACGGCGCGCGCGGGCTGGTTCGAGCAGGCTCACCGCGGCACGATCTTTCTGGACGAAATCGGCGAGCTGCCGCTGGCGATGCAGAGCAAGCTGCTGCGCACCCTGCAAGAAGGCACCCTCGTGCGCCTGGGCGGCACGCGCGAGATCCGCATCGACGTGCGGCTGGTCGCGGCCACCAACCGCGACCTGGCGCGCGAAGTGCAGGCCGGCGGCTTCCGGCAGGACCTGTATTACCGCCTCAACGTGATCCCGATCCGCCTGCCCAGCCTGCGCGAGCGGCGCGAAGACGTGCGCGCGCTGGCGCTGCATTTCGTGAGCCGCGCCAACCAGGCACACGAGCGCAACGTGAACCTGGCGCCCGACGCGCTGGCGCGCCTGGAAGCGCACGACTGGCCCGGCAACATCCGCGAGCTGGGCAACTTGGTCGAGCGCCTGGTGCTGCTGGCCGACCACACGCTGGTGACAGCCGCCGCGCTGGAGCGCTTCATGCCCGAGGCGCTGGGCGAAACGCTCCAAGCGGCGCGGCCCGCGCCGCTGCGCCCCGGCCAGCCTGCGGCGGTGTCGGCCCCGGCCCTGCCCCACCCGCCCGCAGGCGCTGGCCTGGTGCGCGACTACCAGAGCGCCGGGTCACACGACGCGCAGACCCTGCAAGACGCCCTCACCCGCCACGGCGGCAACCAGTCGCGCGCGGCGCAAAGCCTGGGGCTGACGCTGCGGCAGTTCGGCTACCGGCTGAGGAAGGCAGGGTTGCGCTGAGTGTGGCGCCAGGCGGCGCAGGAGGCTTGGCGGCTCGAACCGCCCGCCTCAACGGCAGACCACATCCCCCGCATCCAACGCCGGCGGGCGCGACAGGTCTGCGTCAATGCCCATCAGGGTGCTGGCGCGCTCCACCGCCTGCCACAGCGCGGACGGCATCTTCAGAATCGCCTCGGGCGAATCGGCCTGGGCGATCCAGGCGCTGATCTGGCCGTGCTGGTCGGCGGTCAGCAACTCCAGGTGGAGCATTTCGTCGATGGTTTTCATGGCATGGGTTCCGATCAGCGGGTCGTGGCACTGGCGATGGGTCGGGCGGTGAAGTGGGCATACAACCACCCAGCAAGGACCGCGCCCGCCGCCATGGCCAGCAGGGCGGGCAGGTGCCGC
>DAIOEI010000568.1:0-1707 GCA_036746335.1 Hydrogenophaga sp.
CTCGCACCATGTCGATGAAGTCCACGATGACGATGCCGCCCAGGTTGCGCAGGCGCAACTGGCGCGCAATGGCCTGCGCGGCTTCGAGGTTGGTGCGAAAGACCGTATCGTCGAAGTTGCGCGCACCCACAAAGCCGCCGGTGTTCACGTCCACCGTGGTCAGGGCCTCGGTCTGGTCGATCACCAGGTAGCCGCCCGACTTCAAATCCACCCGGCGACTGAGCGCTCGGGCGATGTCTTCGTCCACATTGAAAAGGTCAAAAATCGGCCGCTCTCCGGTGTAGTGCTGGAGCTTGGGCAAGGTGTCGGGCATGAACTCTGTGGCGAAGGTCTGCAGCAAGCCGAACTGCTCGCGCGAATCGATGCGGATGGCCTGCGTCTGGCTGCTGACCAGGTCGCGCAGTACCCGCTGCATCAGGTTCAGGTCTTCGTGCAGCAGGGTGGCAGGCGGCTGGCGGGTGGCCGCTTCCTTGATGCGTTGCCAGGTTTTGCGCAGGTAGGCGATGTCGTCGGTGAGCTCGTCGTCGCTGGCGTCTTCGGCGTTGGTGCGCAGAATGAAGCCACCCGTGGCGCTGCCGTCGGCCGGCGTGGCCAGACCCATCACGCGCTGGCGCAAGGCCTCGCGCTGGGCAGGCGGTATTTTTTGCGACACGCCGATGTGGTTGTCTTGCGGCAGAAACACCAGCAAGCGCCCGGCGATGCTGATCTGCGCCGTCAGCCGCGCGCCTTTGGTGCCGATGGGATCTTTGAGTACCTCCACCATCAGCGCCTGGCCCTCAAAAATCTGCCGCTCAATGGGCAGCACCGGGTTGGGCGTGAGCACCTTGCTGCCGGCGCCTGGTTGGGCACTCTCGTCTGCAGGCACCGCCGAGGGGCGCTCGCGGGGGGCGGCGTGTTTGGCGGCGATGTTGGGCATGAGGTCGGCCACGTGCAGAAAGGCAGCGCGGTCCAGCCCGATATCGATGAAGGCCGACTGCATACCCGGCAGCACGCGGGAGACCTTGCCGAGGTAAATGTTGCCGACCAGGCCGCGTTCGAGCGTGCGCTCCAGGTGCACCTCTTGCACGGCACCCTGCTCCACGACTGCGACGCGGGTTTCCTGGGGTGCCCAGTTGATGAGGATGTCCTGGCTCATGTTGTTCTCGTGGTTTGCTCAACAGGCCAGGGGCATACCCGCAGCCCGCAGCAGTTGCGCCGTTTCTTGGGCCGGCAAGCCCATGATGCCTGAGTAGCTGCCGCTGATGTGCTGAATGTGCAGCGCCGCCGCACCTTGAATCGCGTAGGCGCCCGCCTTGCCCATCGGTTCGCCGCTGGCGACGTATCGGCGGATATCTGCCTCGCGCCAGGTGTCGAACGTGACCTGGGAGGTGGACAGCGCCGCCCATTGGCGCACCGCCCCTCGCGCCATGGGGCGCGCCACCGCCACGGCCGTGAGCACCCGATGGCGCTGGCCCGAGAGTTCGGCCAGCATGCGCCGCGCATCCGCCGCGTCCACCGGTTTGCCGAGAATGCGCCTCCCCAGCGCCACCGTGGTGTCGGCGCACAGCACCGGGGCCAGCGGCAGCCCACGGCGCCGCAGCCGTTCGACCGAGGCCTGGAGCTTCAGACTGGTCACGCGTTGCACATAGGTGGCTGGCGCCTCGGCGCCCTGCACCGCTTCGAGCGCTTCCACATCTTCGTTTTCGTCGGGCAACAACAGCTCGCAAC
>DAIOEI010000569.1:0-1705 GCA_036746335.1 Hydrogenophaga sp.
TTTGGCCGCGCCAATGAAGATCTCCAGCTGCTCGCGCACCTTGTGCTGGCCCACATATTCGTCCAGCAGCTTGGGCCGCAGCGCGCGCTCGATGGCCTCCTCTTTGGGGGACACAGCGGCGGCAGAGACCACGCGCGGCGCGGGGGCGAAATCGTCGGTCTGGATGGTCATGGGGTCACTTCGCCAGGTTCTTCAACGCCAGCTTGATGCCTTCGCTCACGCCCACACCCGCCGGCAAGGCCTTGAGCGCAGCGGTAGCGTCTTTCTCGTTGTAGCCCAGCGCCATCAGCGCCTGCTGGATGTCGCTGGCCGCGTCGCCCACGGCAGTGGCTGCGCCCGGCAGCGGCAGGTCCGCACCCAGTTTGCCCTTGAGTTCGAGCAGCAGGCGCTCGGCCGTTTTTTTGCCGATGCCCGGCACCTTCACAATGCGGCCAGTTTCCTGCGCCGTCACCGCTTGCGCCAGCTCGGCCACGGAGAGGCCCGAGAGCACGCTCAGCGCCGTGCGCGGCCCCACACCGCTGATCTTGATCAGCTGGCGAAAGGCCTCGCGTTCGGCCGCGCTGCCAAAGCCATAAAGAATCTGGGCGTCCTCGCGCACCACAAAGTGCGTCAACAGCGAGACCTTTTCGCCCGCTGCGGGCAGGTTGTAGAAGGTGCTCATGGGCACATCCACCTCATAGCCAACGCCGTGGCAGTCGATCAGAATCTGGGGCGGGTTCTTCTCCAGCAGGGTGCCGGTCAACTTGCCTATCATTGAAGACCTTTCATTGGACTGTCCGGGATTATCCGTTTTGCTCCTCCGCCATACTTTTTCCCCGCCCGACAACACCCGCATGGCCCACCTCTGCGGCCCGATGGACCGCCACATCCGCAGCATCGAGACGGCGCTGCAGGTGAAAGTGGCGCACCGCTTCGAGCAGTTTCGCATCGAGGGGCCCAAGGCCAAGGCCAACCAGGCGCTAGAGGTCATCCAAGCGCTGTACGAGATGGCCCGCAAGCCCATCCCCGACGAGCAGGTGCAGCTCATGCTGGCCGGAGACACCGCGCTGCTACCCGGCGGCGACGACGCCACCGCCATGCAGACCCGCCGCGGCGAGGTGCGCGGGCGCACGCCCAACCAGGCGCGTTACCTGGACAACATGGCCAGCCACGACATCACCTTTGGCATCGGCCCGGCCGGCACCGGCAAGACCTATCTGGCGGTGGCCTGCGCGGTCGATTCGCTGGAGCGCAGCGCGGTGCAGAAAATCGTGCTGACCCGCCCGGCGGTGGAGGCTGGAGAAAAGCTGGGTTTTCTGCCTGGCGACCTGGGGCAGAAAGTGGACCCGTATCTGCGCCCGTTGTACGACGCGCTGCACGACCTGATGGGTTTTGACAAGGTGCAGAAGGCTTTCGAGCGCCAGCAGATCGAGATCGCACCACTGGCATTCATGCGCGGTCGCACGCTCAACCACGCGTTCGTGATCCTCGACGAAGCCCAGAACACCACGCCCGAGCAGATGAAGATGTTTCTCACCCGCATCGGTTTTGGCAGCAAAGCGGTGGTCACCGGTGACGTGAGCCAGATCGACCTGCCCGTCACCCAGCTCAGTGGCCTGATTGATGCCGAGCGGGTGCTCAAGCGGGTGACCGGCATCGCCTTCAACCGCCTGACCAGTGCCGACGTGGTGCGCCACCCGCTGGTGGCGCGCATCGTGGATGCCTA
>DAIOEI010000570.1:0-1693 GCA_036746335.1 Hydrogenophaga sp.
TGTAGGAGTTTTCGGTGTGCAGGCGCTCGCCGTCGGCGAAGGCGCGCTCACCGCCGGGCCAGCGCACGGTCTGCGCCCCGATCGACTGCAGGTGCATCTCGATGCGTGCGTCGGCCTGACTGAAGAAGGCCACGTGCTGCCAGCGCTCGGGCGCGAAGTCGGTGCCCAGCAGGGTGTTGGTGTTCAGCAGCACATTGCGGTTGAAAGCCGCCGTCACGCCCAGCGGGTCGTCGTAGGCGGGCTCCAGAGTGGCCTTGTCCTTCACGCGGTCCACCCCGATCAGGATGCCACCGCCCGGCCCGCCCGCAGCGCACACGGTGTGCGCCTGGCGCAGCAGGGCCAGCGCGTCGGCGGGGTTGAAGTTGCCGATGCTGGAGCCGGGGTAGAACACGCAGCGGGGCGCAGCCGCCAGGCCTTGCTGCTCCAGCCAGTTGGCCGCAGGCGGGGGCAGCGCCAGTTGCGAAGAAAAGTCCATGCCCAGCCCCAGCATGGGCAGGGCTGGGTGACGCTGCTGCAGCTGGGCCATCGCCTCGCGCAAGTAGTCCACCGAGATGTCCACCGCCACATAGGCCGCCGGCCGCAACACCGGAAACAGGCCGGCCGCCTTGGCGCAACTGCCGGCACCCAGGTCGATCAGCACCGCGTTCGCCGGCACGCGGTGCGCCATGGCAGCGGCCTGTTCGCGGAAGATGGCGGCCTCGGTGCGGGTGGGGTAGTACTCGACCAGCTCGGTGATGGCATCGAACAGGCGCGAGCCCAGCGGGTCGTACAGGAACTTGGGCGAGACCTGTGGCGGCTGCGCCCGCAGGCCGGCGGCCAGCTCGGCGCGCACAGCGGCGGCGTCGGTCTGGTGCAACTGAAGAAATTGGGGGGTGGTGGCAATTGGGTGCATGAACGGCGGGGAGCAAACGGGTTGACGAACGCCTGTTTTATAAACCCGGCCCTCAACTGGGCTTGGTCGTGGCAATCCGGAATTTCTTACAGGGATATATCCCAAGCCCCCTCAGCCTCCTCAGACGTCATTCACAGGTTCTAATATTTATCCCTTGTCCCCCTTGATCGGATGCCCCATGACCCTCTCTCTGCTCTCCCGCACCAAACGCGCCTTCTTGACCGGCGCTGCGCTGGCCGCTTGTGGCCTGACCTCCTTGGCACACGCCCAGCAGGTGCTGCGCGTATCCACCATTCCCGAGGAAGCCGCCACCGAACAGATCCGCAAATTCACCCCACTGGCCAGCTACCTGGAAAAGGCCATGGGCATGAAGGTGGAGTTCACCCCGGTGAACGACTACCCGGCTGCCGTGGAAGCGCTGGTGAACAAAAAGGTGGACGTGGTCTGGTTCGGCGGTTTCACCCATGTGCAGGCCAACATCCGCTCGGGCGGCAAAATCGTGCCGCTGGCCCAGCGCGAGGAAGACACCAAGTTCCAGTCGGTGTTCATTGCCAAGACCGACTCGGGCATCAAAAGCCTGCAGGACATGAAAGGCAAGCAGATCAGCTTCGGTTCGCAAAGCTCGACCAGCGGCCACCTGATGCCGCGCAGCTTTTTGCTGGCCGCCAACATCAACCCCGAGAAAGATTTCCGCCGCATCGCCTACAGCGGCGCGCACGACGCGACCATTGCCTCGGTGGTCAGCGGCAAGGTGGACGCTGCCGCGCTGGACATCACGGTGTGGCGAAAGTTCGTCAATGA
>DAIOEI010000571.1:0-1693 GCA_036746335.1 Hydrogenophaga sp.
CGAGCCCGAGGCGGCGCGAGCGCAGGGCGACCTGGGCACCGCTTTCTTCACCGGTCACGTACAAAGTGCCACCCCCACGCTGCCCCGCTGCGCGTGGTCCGCTGCCCCCCGAGGGGGCTTTCGCGCCTTGGGGCGGCCCGGCGTCGCTCAGTGTTTTCTGCCACGAACGCTGCAGCGAGTCCAGCGCCTGCAGCAGCAACGTGGACTTGCCGATGCCCGGGTCGCCGCCGATCAGCACCACGCCGCCCTCGACGATGCCACCGCCCAGCACACGGTCCAGCTCGTCGTGGCCGGTGGGCGTGCGCTGCACGTCGGTAGCCTCGATATCGGCCAGCGTCGTGACCTCGGCCGTCTTGGCCAGCGAGGCGAATCGGTTCTTGGCAGGCGCAGCCGACTCGGCCACCGATTCGACCAGCGTGTTCCAGGCATTGCAGTGCGGGCATTTGCCCAGCCAGCGCGGGCTGGTGCCGCCGCATTCGGTACAGGTGTATTGGGTTTTTTCTTTGGCCATTTTGAGTGGGTCGTCTTAAACTGCCGAGGGATTCGGGAGACAAATGTCGACTTCATGCCGTGTGGTGATTCGGTTCACCCTATATCTTCCGATCCCTCATCTCCCGCACCCGCTCGATTCACCAGAGTCAGCGGGTGTTTTTTTGTAAAACGCCAGCGCATGTGTTTGAGCGTTTTGCACGGTTTCATTATCCAAGCGCTCAGATAATGAAACGCCTAAATCCGAAAAAACGTTTTAAAACATATACTTACTAACCGCTTCATTATCTGAATGCTCATTCTTTGAGCAATTTGGCGGTCCGCAACTCGCACCGTCATCGCCCCATTGCAGCCTCATGGCTGCCCCGACCCATGCCCACCACAGCCTCACTTTTTGACAATTTGGCGCCCGCTGGTGCCGAAGTGCCAAACGCCACCGCCCTCAGCGTGCAGCCGCCCACCCAGGCCCCGCTCTCGGCCGCCGCCAAGGCGTTCAACCTGCAGCTCACCCGCATCGACAAACTCAAGAGCCAGTTGAGCGAGCTGGAGGCCTGGGAGCAGGTCCACCGCCAGGCGCTGCACCAGAACGTCACGCCGCTGCAAAAGCGCCATTCGCAAGCCATGCGCGCCATGGCGCTGTTTCTGGACGAGCGCCTGGGTGGCAAAGCCCTTGCCGCCGGGCAGCGCGAGACGGCGCGGCAGATCTTGTGTGGCCTGGCGCGCACGCTGGCCGAAGAAGGCGACACCGAGATGGCGACCCTGCACGACCGCCACAACCCCCAGACGTTGGCCGAGCTGGCGCGAGAGCGTGCCGCAGCGCTTCGCGCGCAACTGGAAGAAGCGCTGGGTGAGCCGCTGGGCGCAGCGCACGAAGGCGCCAGCGCCGACGAAGTGCTGGCCGCCGGTATGCAGCGCATGCGCCGGGCGGTAGAAGAGGAGCAGGCCCGCCGCCGCGAGGCGGCTGAAAAGCGCAAGGCCAAAAAGAAGCCGAGTGTTGCGCAAGCGGCGGCGCAGGCGCAGATGGAAGACGCCGAGACCAGCCTGCGCAAGCTGTTTCGCCAGCTCGCCAGCGCCTTGCACCCCGACCGCGAACCCGACGCACAGGCGCGGCTGGCCAAGACCACACTGATGAGCGAGGCCAACGCTGCTTACGAGCGCAAAGACCTGGTGGCGCTGATGCAGATCCAGCAGCGCGCGGCGCTGG
>DAIOEI010000572.1:0-1688 GCA_036746335.1 Hydrogenophaga sp.
GCCGTGAGACCGTCGTAGATTTGTGCAGGTAAGCACTAGCTCAATCTCATCCGTGTGCATTGCAGATTTTCTGGACTCTGTTCGGCGGTTGTTGCCAGAGTCGCGGGTATGCGGGCTGTTGAGCCTGCACTCCAACTCAAGGGGTTCCCGTTGCCATGTCTGCTATTCCTCCCCTCAAGTCCCCTGGCGAAGAGCTCGAGGACCTTCTCAAAGCGTGCGATAATCTGGATGATTTGTCTCTGGCCGAGGATATGACGCTTGATGGGTTGCGCCGGGTGGGCAGGGCGCTGATGCAGCGCACCGCCCAGCGTCTGGCAGATCGCGAAGCCTCCGGCAAGCCGGAGGATTTTTCCCCCAGCGAACCTTGATTTACGCGACTGCCGCGTCGCTTCGAAGCCTCGCGAGCGCAAGGCCATGACCATCTGGGGGCCTATCGAGTTCACGCGTTGCTGGTGGGTGAACGCCGAGGGGCGCGGGTTTTCCCCTATCGATGTCGGGCTCGGGCTGCGCAAGAATGCCCACTTCAGCCGCGGTCTGCGGCGGCGCCTGAGCTTTCTCGGCGCCGTCGATGCCAAGTCCTTCGAGGCCGCTTCGGCGGCCATCAAGGAACTATGCGGGCTTGCCGTCGATGCCAGCGAGATCGAGCGTGAAACGGTCGCCTGCGGCGAGCAGTCCTTCGCCGGGCAGCACGAGCGCGACGAGCAGTGGTCAGCCCCTGATCCGGCCGGGGAGTCGCATGCCGAGCGCGAGCACACAACCCTGGTGGTCAGCATGGACGGCGTCTTCGTCCCCCGCCAGAGCGCACGCCGCGGTCCCAAGAAGAAGAACCGGGGCGACGAGAGCCCACCGCCCCAGGCGCCGGCGGGCGCCGAGCCAACAGCAGAGGCCCCCGCGCCAAGCCGCCGCAAGCAGCGTGGCCAAAGCAGCGTGTACGCCACCGAGGTCAAGGTCGCTCAGGTTCACGGACTCGATGAGCGCGCGCGCACGGCCGAAGGCAGGCCGATGCTGATCGACCGCGGCGTTGTCGCCACGCACGAATCCGTCGAAGTCTTGCGCCGGCGGCTGCGGGCGCTGGTGTGCCGCTGGGGCCTGAGGCGGGCCCGGCGCGTGGTGGTGCTGGGCGACGGGGCCGCGTGGATCTGGGTCACGGCGGCGCTATGGTTGGGCGCCTTCGTGATCGAGATACTCGACTTCTGGCACGCCCGGGAATACCTCGTGGAACTGGAAAAGGCGCTCTTCGGCGAAAACCAGAAGTGGACGGAAGAAATGGCAGCAAAGCTGCGCGCCGGACAGGTGCGGGGGGTCATCATCGAGCTGGCGCGGATGGCGCGCACAAGCAGCGGTACGCAACGCGAACTGATCTGCAAAACGATCAGATACTTCTACAACAACCGCAGGCGGATGCGCTATCCCGAGTATGAGAGCGAGGGGCTGCCCATCGGCTCGGGCCAGATCGAGAGTCTGGGCAAGAACCTTGTGAAGAGCCGCCTGAGCGGATCGGGCAAGCGCTGGGAGGAGCCGGGACTGCGCTCGGTGCTGGCGCTGCGCGAACTCCACGCAAATCAGGACTGGGAGCGTTTCTGGGAGGAGGACGCGCAACGCTTGTTCAAGGCGGCTTGAAACCAGAGCGGCTGAAAGTCTGCAATGCACACGAAGGCTGAAGGATTGGGGCTGAGGGCTGGGGCCGA
>DAIOEI010000573.1:0-1678 GCA_036746335.1 Hydrogenophaga sp.
TTCGAGCGCGAGGGCGACGACCTGCACTGCCAGGTGCCGGTGAGCATGACCACCGCCGCCCTGGGCGGCGAAATTGACGTGCCCACACTGCAAGGCAAGGCCACCATCGACCTGCCTGAAGGCACCCAGAGCGGCAAAACATTCCGCCTGCGCGGCAAAGGGATCAAGGGCGTGCGCAGCAGCTACCCTGGTGACCTGTACTGCCATGTGGCGGTGGAGACGCCGGTCAAGCTGACCGAGCACCAGCGCAAACTCCTCAAGGAACTCGACGAGTCCTTCAAAAAGGGCGGACACAAGCACAGCCCGAACGACATGGGATGGTTCGAGAAAGCAAAAAGCTTCTTCTCCTGAGCGCGAATTTCCTGCAAGCGCGTTGGCTGCGTAAGCGGGCTGCGCTCCTGAACCATCAGCGCTGAACCACAAAGAAAACCCCCAGGTGCCGAAGCATCTGGGGGTTTTTGGAGGTGGTGGAGCTGGGGGGATTTGAACCCCCGTCCGCAAGCCTTCTTCGAGCAGTTCTACATGTGTAGCCGTCTGATTTGAGTCTCGCTTCCTTCACCGCGCAGCGGCACGCTGAGAAGGACGCCAGCAACCTTGAGTCTCGTCGCGCGGCAAGTTGCCCGCCTCACGACCAGCCTATGAAATTATCTTTGCAGCCTGGACTCCGTTGGCTTGCGCCTTCAGAACCCTTGCCCAGCCCATAGGCCTGCTGTTGCAAAGCTCACCGGCAATTAAGCGGCGAGTGCGAAACGTTCGTCGTTTGCAGTTAGTTTTTTTCTGCGGATTTACGAGGTGACAGAACCTCGACATGCCCTGCTGCGCGTCCGAACCCACGTCGAAACCAGTGCAGCCCCTGAACAACAGAGTTTAAGGCAGTTCCAGAATTTTCAAGAGCCCGGCGGGGGTTTCTATGTTCGCGTCGGCCTGCCAGTGGTCGGTTTGGCCGCTGGCACCGAGGTAACCGTAGAGCGCGGCCACGGTAAACATGCCGGCTGCGCGGCCCGCAACAATATCGCGCTCGTCGTCGCCCACATAGATGCAGGCGCTGGCTTCAACGCCCATGCGGCGTGCGGCTTCAAACAATGGTTCCGGATGGGGCTTGGCGTGGGGCGTGGTGTCGCCGCTGATCACGGTAGCGGCAGGCGACAGTGTGGGAAGGCCCGCCAAAACGGCGGTGGTGAGCGCTTGCACCTTGTTGGTGACGATGCCCCAGGGCATGCCAACGCGGTGCAAGGCGCCCAGGAGTTCGGGCACTTCGTCAAAGCAGCGGGTGCTGTGCAGCAGGCATTGGCGGTATTCACTTAAAAATTCAACCTTGAGCCCGTCGTAGGACGGATCGGCTGGACCGATGCCAAGTGCGGTCTGGATCATGCCGCGGGCGCCGGAGCTGGCGTGGGGGCGGTAGGGAGCCAGGCCCAGCGGCGGCAAACCACGGGCGGTGCGCATGCGCTCGGCGGCCAGGGCAAGATCGGGCGCGCTGTCGACCAGGGTGCCGTCCATGTCGAACAACACGGCTTGGACCCGAAGGGGCCTGCGGGCGACACTCATTCGGCACCCTTCTTTTGCGCGCTGCTCATACCTTGCGGGTGGCCAACAGGTAGTTCACGCTGGTGTCGTCGCTGAGCCAGTAGCGGCGGGTGATCGGGTTGTATTCCATGCCGCGGCTCTGGCCGAGTTC
>DAIOEI010000574.1:0-1648 GCA_036746335.1 Hydrogenophaga sp.
CCACCCAGCAAGGACCGCGCCCGCCGCCATGGCCAGCAGGGCGGGCAGGTGCCGCGTGGCGTCAATGAACACCGGCATGGGCGCCGCCGCGTCCACCGCGCGCACCGCCGCCACCATGCCCACCCCGGCGGCCACGGCCAGCAAGGCGCTGCGCCCGGCCGGCCACCAGCGGGCCAGCCCGCTGGCCACCGGCAGCGCGATCAGCCAGCCCACCGCCAGAATGCCGCCGTAGACCGGCGCAAAGCCGATCAAATCTTGTCCGATCACGCGCAACCAGTCGCCCGCCGGGATGCTCACCCCCACTTCCACCAGCGCCTGCAGGTTCCAGCGCGTCTGCACCACCGAGCCCCAGGCCGACGCCAGCGCCCAGGCCAGCAGCAACACCCCCGCGCGCCGTGTCCAGCGGGGTGTTGGGGCATCATGGCGGCTACTGGCTTTCATCCGTCTCATTATGAAATACCTGCTTGTTTGGTTCCTGGGTGTGCTGGCCATGGCCTCACAGGCCCAGACCGTGGCCTACCGCGTCGAGACCGTGGTCAGCGGCCTGGACCACCCATGGTCGCTGGCCTTCCTGCCCGACGGCCGAATGCTGGTGACCGAGCGCCCCGGCCGCCTGCGCGTGATCGAGCCCGGGCCCGACGGCCACCTGCAACTGCGCCCCGAACCCGTGGCCGGTGTGCCGCCCGTGCTGGCGCGCGGGCAGGCCGGCCTGTTTGACATCCTGCGCGACCCCGACTTTGCCCACAACCAGCGGCTGCTGCTCTCCTTTGCCCACGGCACGCCCGAGGCCAACCACCTGCGCGTCGTCAGCGCCCGCCTGGAAGACCACGAACTGAAAGACCTGCGGCCCCTCTTCACCTCACAACCGGCCAAAGCCGACACCCAGCACTTCGGTGGCCGCATGGCCTGGCTGCCCGACGGCACCCTGCTCTTCGGCATGGGCGACGGCAACCTGGAGCGCACCGACGCGCAGCGCCTGCACACCCACCTGGGCAAGTTCCTGCGCATCCACCCCGACGGCCGCGTGCCCGCCGACAACCCCTTTGTGAACCGCGACGGCGCGCGGCCCGAGATCTACAGCACCGGCCACCGCAACCCGCAGGGCGTGGTGGTGGTCAACGGCGTGGCCTACGCCCACGAACACGGCTCGCGCGGTGGCGACGAACTCAACCGCCTGGCGCCCGGCGCCAACTTTGGCTGGCCCATCACCACTGGTGGGGTGGACTACACCTTTGCCCGCATCACCCCCTACCGCAGCCTGCCCGGCGTCACCCCGCCGCTGACGGAGTGGACCCCCTCCATCGCCCCCGCCGGCATGGCCTGGTACGACGGCGCGCTGTTCCCCGCCTGGCGCGACAGCCTGCTGGTGGCCGCGCTGGCCGAACGCAGCGTGCGCCGCGTGCCCATGGGCAGCGACGGCACACCCGGGCCGCAGGACGTGCTGTTCAAGGAACTCGGCGAACGCATCCGCGACGTGCGGGTAGGGCCCGATGGGGCGGTGTACCTGCTGACGGACAACCCGCAGGGGCGGGTGTTGCGGGTGGTGCCAGCGGGGTTGTGAACGGCTGCGGTTTTGGTGCGGGAGTTGCTTGCGCTGGGGGCTGATGCTCAACGCAGACTGTCGGGGTGGCAAGTTTCGACCCGTTGC
>DAIOEI010000575.1:0-1648 GCA_036746335.1 Hydrogenophaga sp.
GGGCTTCGCTGACCCGTTCGTCCAGCGTGACCGCCGCGTCGATCCGCTCCAGTGCTCCGGACGCATCGTCGAGTTCCAACTCGTTCGCGGTGCTCAGCAGGGCTGCGGCGTTGACCTGAGCGCCGGGTTGTAGGCGGTAGCCCATGAAGCGCTGGCCCGCCGCGGATGCAACGCGGCGGGCGCGATCCATCAGAGGAGAGAGTTCCCAGCGCGGCGCAGCTCCAGGCAACTGAAAGCCAATCAAATCAACACAGCCGTCTGGCAGGATCAGCGCACTGCCCGCTTGGCGGGCGGTGTGGTGCCAAGCTTGGAGCAGGGCGCCGGTCCTCATGGCGCCGCCCGGTTTACAGAACCTCGCTGGCGAAGTCGGCCAGCCGCGAGCGCTCGCCGCGTGCCAGCGTGATGTGGCCGCCGTGCGGCCAGCCCTTGAAGCGGTCCACCGCGTAGGTCAGGCCGCTGGAGCCTTCGGTCAGGTAGGGCGTGTCGATCTGGGCCAGGTTGCCCATGCAGATGATCTTGGTGCCCGGGCCTGCGCGGGTGATGAGGGTCTTCATCTGCTTGGGCGTGAGGTTCTGCGCCTCGTCAATGATCACGTACTTGTTCATGAAGGTGCGACCGCGCATGAAGTTCATGCTCTTGACCTTGATGCGGCTGCGGATCAGCTCGTTGGTCGCAGCGCGGCCCCATTCGCCCGCGTTGCCGCCATCGCCCTTGGCGAGGAATTCGAGATTGTCGTCGAGTGCGCCCATCCAGGGGCCCATCTTCTCTTCTTCGGTACCCGGCAGAAAGCCGATATCTTCGCCCACGCTCACGGTGGCGCGGGTCATGATGATCTCGGTGTAGCGGCGGTCGTCGAGCACCTGCGTCAGGCCGCTGGCCAGTGCCATCAGGGTCTTGCCGGTGCCGGCCGTACCGGCCAGGGTGACAAAGTCGACCTCCGGGTCCATCAGCAGGTTGAGCGCAAAATTCTGCTCGCGGTTGCGGCTGGTCACGCCCCACACCGAATTTTTCAGGTGCGTGTAGTCCTTGAGCGTCTTGAGCACCGCGGTCTTGTCGCGGATTTCGGTCACGCGGGCGTACAGCGATGGCTCGCCCGGCGCCTCGAAATACACAAACTGGTTGATGTGGAACTGTGCCACCGCCGGGCCACTGACGCGGTAGAAGGTGTGGCTGCCGCTCTGCCAGCTTTCGATGGTTTTGCTCTGGCGGGTCCAGAAATCCTGCGGCAGGGCCAAGGCGCCTGCGTACAGCAACTCGCCATCGTCCAGGGTTTTGTCGTTCTGGTAGTCGTCTGCGTTCAGTCCCAGGGCACGTGCCTTGACACGCATGTTGATGTCTTTGGACACCAGGATCACTTCGCGCTCGGGGTGCTTGTTGCGCAGGGCTTGAACCACACCCAGAATCTGGTTGTCGGCCTTGCCTTGCGGCAGGCTGCTCGGCAGTTGGGCGTCCAGCGGTTCGGTCTGGAAGAACAGCAGGCCGCGCGCTGTGCTGTGGCCGGTGGCCGAGAGCTTGAGGCCTTGTGTCATGTCGCCGCCGGTCTGCGCAGCCAGCGCGTCCAGTGTGCGGCTGGTTTGGCGACCGTTGCGTGCGACTTCGGTCATGCCCTTTTTGTGACCGTCGAGCTCTTCGAGCACGATCATGGGCA
>DAIOEI010000576.1:0-1635 GCA_036746335.1 Hydrogenophaga sp.
CCCGGCTTCACCGCCCCACCCTTGCCCCCCGCCCCCACCGGCTTGAGCTGCCCCTGCGCCTGCTCCAGCCAGAGCAGGGTTTCGGTGTGGGCCAGGAAGCGACGCAGGTAGTGGGGGGAGAGTTCGCCCATGCGGGCCAGGGTCTCCAGCATGAGGCGCTGGGGGTTGAGCGGGCCGGCGTTTTGGGGGGCGCGGGCGCGGGCTTGCTGCACCTGGCCTTCGGCGGCGATGCGCTCCCAGGTTCCGCGAAAACGCTGGGCGCTGCGCAGCTCGGGCCAGGGGCCGGGGCCCGCCGGAGCGCCTTCACGGGCGGCGGCGCTGGCGCGCTGGATGTGGGCGTTGAGAGCGGCCAGGGGCGAAGGGCGCGCGGGCGGCTGGGGGTTCATGGCCGGGGAGAGGGAGAAGGAGAGGCAGCGGGCGCGCGCGGCACCGGGGCCATTTCCACCCGGCGGTTGAGGGCGCGGCCCTGTTCGCTGGTGTTGCTGGCCACGGGCTGCTCGGCGCCAAAGGCGGCGCTGAACACGCGCTGGCGCGGCATGCCTTGCTGCACCAGGCTGCGGGTGACGGTGAGCGCGCGCTGGGCGGAGAGTTCGAGGTTGTCGGCAAAGCGCTGGCCGGGGCCGGGAACGATGGGTTTGTCGTCGGTGAAGCCGCTGACCATGAGCATTTCGTCGCGCTCGCTGAGGTACACCTGCAGCGGCGGCACCAGGGCCTTGAGCAGTTGTTCGCCTTCGGGGCGCAGGCGGTCGGAGTTGAGGTCAAACAGCACGCTGCCGCTGATGCCGATGCGGCCTTCGTTCAGGGTGACGCGGCCGCTGGCCAGCGGCACGGCGAGCGCTTTTTCCAGCGCGATGCGGCGGGCTTCTTCGTGCTGGCGTTTGGCCACTTCGGCCTGCAGGCTGTTGACCAGGTCCACCTGGGTGAGCAGCACGCCGATGAAGACCAACACGAAGGCGCCCACCAGACCGGCCATGAGGTCGCCAAACACCGACCAGACGGGCGCGGTGGTTTCGGCGCTGTCGTCGGCAGCGTCGTCGATGGCGCTGTGAAAGGCGTTCATGCCGAGGCCCCGGCGCTGGCCTTGGGCGCGGTGGCGGCAGCGGCGCGCAGGCCGCCGCGCAGTTGGCGCAGGTCTTCCACGATGCCTTGTTGTGCGCTGATGGACAGGTCGATCACTTCGCGCGCCTGGGCGACGTAGTAGGCGAGCTGCTCGTCGCTGCGGCTGAGCGACTGGCCGATGGCGCCCTCCACGCGCTGCAGGCTGCTGACGAGCTGTTCGTGGCTGGTGGCGAGCTGCTGGGTGCCTTGCTGGAAGGCTTCGCCCAGGCTGGCGAGTTGGGCGGCGCTGGCGGCGGCCTGCTCGGCTATGGCTTCGGCCCGGCCGGCCTGGGCACCCACGGTGTCGGCGAACTGCTGGCCCACGCGGTCAAGCACGCCGGTGGCGGAGCCGACCAGGCTTTCAATGGCGGCGCGCTGCTCGCCGGTGGTTTGTTGCACCTGCTGCAACAGACTGCCGATCTGGCCGACCAGATCGGCGCGCTCGGCCAGGGTGGCATTGTCTCGCTCGGCCAGGCGGCTCATCTGCTCGCGCAACTGCGCGATCACCTCGGCGGCTGCCTTGGGCGCTTCGGAGGC
>DAIOEI010000577.1:0-1630 GCA_036746335.1 Hydrogenophaga sp.
TGGCGGCGGCCACGGCGGCCACCGAGAGCGCGAACCCGGCGATGGTGGACGCCCACACCGAAACAATGACCAGTAGCACCACGAACCAGATCACGTTGCGCGCCCAGACCAGGTGCAGGCGGCGTTTTTCGGCGGTGATCTCGCCGCGCGAGAGGTAGCGCGCCCAGAGGTGCGAGGCCAGCAGGCCCATGGCCACCAGGATGGCGGTGGCAATGACTTTTTCCCACTGATCAGGAATCAGGGTGGTCAGGCGTTCAAAGAAGGGCATCGGGGGCTTTCCGGGCGTACCGGGGGTGCGGACATCCTGCGATTCTTGACGCGGCCGGGCGCCGCTGGAAGCAGTTTTATCGGGAAGGCGCCTTCGTTGGCGGCGAAGCGCGCCGCCGGGTGTGTTGGGCCGCTGCGCGGATCATCGCCGGTCGGTCGGCGGGGACGCTGTCTGGCCGAGCAAGGCGTCTTTGAGTTGCCAGTCGGCGGGCGATGCGCCGAGCCAGATGTTCATCAAGGCTTTGAAGAAGGCAGAGGACACAACGGGTTCGCTCTGCAGTTTGCCCCGCACGCTGATGAGCATGCCGGACGCGGGCACCCAGTCGATGACGAGTTGCTCGCCGGGCTGCAGGCGCTTGTTGGCCGCAAAAATTTCGCCCATGCGGGCGAGGTTGACCATCACATCGTTGATCTCGGAGCGGGTGATGTTCTTCTCAATGCCCCGGATGAACAGACGGCCCATTTCGGCGGAGTCCACGTCGCGCAGCATGGTCAGCACCAGGCGCTTGGCGCCGGTTTGGGCATGGAATTCGTCCATGGTGGCGGCGGGTTTTTCGGTGTAGAGCGCGGCGGTGTAGACCTTGAAGGGCCCGCGAAAGCGGATGCCGGCGCCGTTCAGGCGCAGGTTGGCGCCCGCCACGGTCTGGGTGCCTTGGACCTTCACGCCGCCGAGGTCCCGCTCGGTTGCCTGGGCGGGCAGTGCCCAGAGCGCCGCCGAGCCAATGGCGCAGGCCAGCAGCCAGCAGGAAACACGATGACGGTATGGGGGTGCAGTTTGGAGCGAGATGGCCAGGTTCATGGGCCGGATTCTGCGGTGCCTGCACCGGCTGTGGCCCTTGATATTGAATACAAAGTGCCTAATCGGTGATGTGTCTCGGCGGACACCCGCCGAGTGACTTGGGCGCAACAACAGTGGGCAATAGTGCAGGCTTGCGTGGCATCTCGGGCGGTGTGCCACCGTTGTGTCAAACGTTGCGCGGGTAGGGCTGCACGCCGTTGGCGCCCAGTTTGATCATGGCGGACTGAAACAGCGGGCACACCTGCCAGCCGCGCAGCCAGCCTTGCAGCGCGGGCAGGGGCAGCGCGTCAAACCCGGCCGGGTCCACCGCCGCGAACTGCCGCACAAACGGAAAGATGGCGGTGTCGGCGGCGCAGGGCGCGCTGCCACCGAGCTGGCCAGTGGCTTGTAGCTGGGCATTCAGCGGCAGCAGCAGCGTGGTCACGGCCTGGTCGTGGTGCTGCCGGCGGGCGGCTGCCTTCATGGATGCGGCGGTGTTGGGGTCGGTGGCAGCGTCCTCGCGCGCTGCAAAACGCTCGGGGTATTTGAAGCGGTCCAGGTGGTGTTTGAACGGGCCGTCGCAGG
>DAIOEI010000578.1:0-1611 GCA_036746335.1 Hydrogenophaga sp.
TGGCGCAAAAAGGCCTCAAGAGCGTGGATCTGGTCTGCCCCGGCTTCACCAGCGACTGCCTGGAAACACTGGAAGAAATCCGCATGGAGGCGCAAGAAGCCTTCAAACACGCCGGTGGCGAGCGTTTTGAGTACATTGAGTGCCTCAATGACAGCCCCGACTGGATCCGTGCGTTGACCACCCTGACCGAACGCCATCTGCAAGGCTGGCCCACCCAGCAGGC
This sequence comes from Hydrogenophaga sp., assembly GCA_036746335.1. Classification (GTDB taxonomy): domain Bacteria; phylum Pseudomonadota; class Gammaproteobacteria; order Burkholderiales; family Burkholderiaceae_C; genus Hydrogenophaga. The sequence continues at coordinate 224 of DAIOEI010000578.1, forward strand.
CGACAACCCAATGGCGCTGGCCGACAGCCGGGAACGCGCCCTGGCGCTGGGTGCGAAAGACTGAACTCCCCCTCCCTTGCTCCTCGCCAGCAACGCCCGCTTTTTATGCAGCCTTCCGCCGATCAAAACGCCCGCATCCGTATCGACAAATGGCTGTGGGCAGCGCGTTTTTTCAAAACCCGAGGTTTGAGCAGCGAGGAAGTCAGCAAAGGGCGGGTGCTGATCAACGGTGTGCCGGTCAAGCCATCACGTGAGGTGCGGGTGGGTGATGTGGTCGAATGCCGCCAAGGCGTGGTGGTACGCACGGTGACGGTGCGCGCGCTCACTGGCCTCCGCGGGCCCGCACCAGCAGCAGCGCTCTTGTACGAAGAGACGGCAGAGTCCGTTGCCCTGCGCCAGGAGGGCGCCGAACAACGCCGACTGGCGCCCGAGCCGGCCCACACCATCGAACAGGGCAGACCCACCAAGCGCGATCGCCGCGATCTGCAACGCTTGCGCTCACCTGGCCCCATGACCGGCTGGGGCGATCGGTGGAGCGCCAGTCACGAAGAGCGCTGACCCGCGCCAGCGAACCAGCGCCATCAGCACACCCACCAGACCGAGAGTTCAACACCGCACAGCGGCAAGCCCGCCTTCAGCCGCGCAGCGGCAGTGCGGCGCCGATGACCACAAAAATGCCGCCGCAGACTTGGTTGAAGCGCTTGCCAACGCGCTGCAGCCAAGGCCGCACCCGGTGTGCCAGGCTCGCAATCAGCCATTCGGTGACCACCTCCACCGCGGCAAAGGTGCCAGCCATGATCAGAAACTGCGTGAACAGGTTGCGCGCCGGATCGATGAACTGCGGCAGGAACGCCGCGAAGAACAGCACCGCCTTGGGGTTGGTCACCGCCGCGAACAGGCCCTGGCGAAACAGCGAGCCATTGCTGCGCGGCCCGACCTCGCCCACCAGCGCAGCGCCCACCGGCGGCGAGCGCCACACCTGGATGCCCAGCCACACCAGGTAGGCGCCGCCCGCCCATTTCAAGACCGTGAGCCACAGCAAAGAGGTCTTGAGCAGCGCACCGATGCCGAACATCGACAGCCCAATGACCGCAACAAAACCCAGCGCGCCACCTGAGATGGTGAACAGCGTGCGCCTGCGGCCGTGCAAAGCGCCGTGCGTCAGCGCCAGCAGGCCGTTGGGGCCTGGAGAGAGCGACAGGCCGATGGCGGCGAGCAGGTAAATGAGGTAGGTGTCGAGGGACATGGTGACCACACGGCGCTGGGTGGGGTAAGGGCGTTCAGAGCCTGGCGATATCGCCAAAGCGCTGAAACACCCACCCGACGCGGTTGCTCTGCGAAACGATGCCGGGCAATACGTTGGAAAAATCCGTGTGGTTCAACACCGC
>DAIOEI010000579.1:0-1611 GCA_036746335.1 Hydrogenophaga sp.
AGGCCAAGCACCTGGTTGAACACGATCTTCTCTTCAAAGATGGCTTTGAGCCCGTTGATGAATTCCGGTTCGAATTCGGCGGGCAGGGGCGTGGTTTTGCTCATGCGGGGATTGTGTCGGATCGGGGTCCGGGATCGGTGTACCGGATCAGGGTGGGCGGGCTTGTTCAGAGGCCCAACTGCCGGGCGGCGAGTTCTTTCATGATTTCTTCGGCGCCGCCGCCGATCATCATGACCTTGACTTCTCGGTAGATGCGCTCGCTGGCGGTACCGCGCATGTAGCCCATGCCGCCGAGGATTTGCACCGCCTGGTCGGCGCAGAACTGCATGGTTTGGGTGGCGTGGTTTTTCAGAAGGCAGACGTGGCTGACCCAGTCACTGTGTGCCCCCACGCTCCCCTGCTGCGCATGGGTCGCTGCCCCCCAAGGGGGCTGTTCCGCCTTGGGGCGGCCCGGCGGCGGAACGCCCCCTTCGCCCGCATCGGCGCGGGCGGTGACGGCGTCCACCCAGGCCTGGGTGGATTCGATGCGCATGCGCATGTCCATGAGCTTGTGGCGGATGACCTGGCGCTCGATGAGGGCGGCGCCAAAGGTCTGGCGCTGGCGCGCCCAGTCCAGCGCTTCGTCGTAACAGGCCTGCGCGAAGCCGAGCGCCATGGCGCTCATGGCCAGGCGCTCGCCGTTGAAGTTGCCCATGATCATGCGAAAGCCCGCGCCCTCTTCGCCCAGCCGGTAGCGCGCGGGCACGCGCACGCCGTCAAAGCGCAGGTGGGCGGTGTCGGAGCAGTGCCAGCCCATTTTCTGCAGCGCGCTGCGCGAGACGCCGGGTCGGTCCATGGGCACGGCGATCATGCTGATGCCACTCGCGCCTTTGTTGCTGGCGTCTGTTCTCACCGCCAGCGTGAGCCAGTCGCAGCGCATGCCGGAGGTGATGAAGACCTTTTCGCCGTCGATCACGTAGTCGTCGCCGTCGCGCCGCGCGGTGGTGCGCAGCGCGGCCACGTCGGAGCCGCCGCCGGGTTCGGTGATACCCAAGGCCGCGATCTGTTCGCCGCGCAGCACCGGCGGCACCACCTCGGCCTGCAGCTCGGGCGAGCCATGCGCCATCACCGGCGGCAGGCCGATGTTGAGCGAGAACAGGCTGGCCATGAGACCGCCGCTGGTGCCGTGGCGCGCCAGGGTTTGCGACAGCGCGTTGTGCGCGCGCCAGGGCGCGGGCGTGCCGCCCAGGTGCTCGGGGTAGCCCAGGCCGAGCAGGCCGATCTCGGCCGCCTCGCGGTAAAGCGCGCGCGGGATTTCGCCGGCGGCTTCCCAGGCGTCGAGCTGGGGGCGGATGCGTTCGAGCGCGAAGCGCCGGACGGTGTCGGTCAGGGCCTGTTGGTCGGCGGCGTCAAAGCTCATGCGGCGGTCTCCGGTGTGAAGCGCACCAGCACCTGGCCGGGCGCGACCTGCTGGCCCAGCGCTACCGCCACCTCGGCCACCGTGCCGTCTCGCGGGGCGCTGATCTGGTGTTCGATCTTCATGCTTTCGATGGCGAGCAAGGGCTGACCACGCTGCACCGCCTGGCCGGCCGACACGGCCAGGGCCACGAGCTTGCCGTTGAAGGGCGCGCG
>DAIOEI010000580.1:0-1600 GCA_036746335.1 Hydrogenophaga sp.
GGTGTTTCCCCGTTTGGCGGGGCAAAACGCCGAATACGTGGCCAAGCAGCTGGATGCCTTTAAAACTGGCAAACGCAAGAGCTCAGCCATGGCCGACATGGTGGCCAAGCTCACCCCCGACGAGATGCTGGCTCTGGGCCAGCATTACCAGAAGATGGAGATACCGCGAGAGGAAGCCAAGGACCCTCAACTGGCAGCCATGGGACGCTACGTGTATCACAACGGCAACAAATTCAGCGGTGTGCCTTCTTGCGTGAGTTGCCACGGACAGAACGCCGAAGGCGCGGCCAACCTGCCCCGCCTGGCGACCCAGTTTTCAGGCTACATCCATACACAGCTCAAGTCGTTCAACAAGCGTGACCGCACGAACGACAACGCGGTGATGCACGTGGTGGTGGAGAAGATGACGGAGCTGGAGATGGCTGCTGTTGCCGAATACGTCAGCAGCAAGTAGAGGTACCCCCCTGCGCCGCTGCGCGGCTTCCCCCTAGGGGGACCACGCCCTTGGACCGGCGGAGCCGGATCTTCGGCGTGTGCTGGGGTGACTTCCCCTCTGTGACGGACGGGCTTGCCCTCCCCGCACCGCGATAGGGTCAGGCCACCCTGGCGGCCAGTTCGCCCTTGTCATAGCGCTTCTGCATCGTCTCCAGGCTGTAGACCTGGGTGATCTTGCTGGCCATGCCGGCCGCGCCGAAGGCTTCGTAGCGCGCGGCGCAGATCGCCTGCATGGCCTTGGTGGCTTCCTTGTAGAACTTGCGCGGGTCGAAGTTCTTGCGGTCTTCGGCCAGGTGTTTGCGGATCGCGCCGGTGCTGGCCATGCGCAGGTCGGTGTCGATGTTGACCTTGCGCACGCCGTTCTTGATGCCTTCGACGATCTCTTCCACCGGCACGCCGTAGGTCTGGCCCATGTCGCCGCCGTACTGGTTGATGATGGCGAGCCAGTCTTCGGGCACGCTGGAGCTGCCGTGCATCACCAGATGCACGTTGGGGATGCGCTGGTGGATTTCTTTCACGCGGTCGATGCGCAGCACCTTGCCGCTGGGCTTGCTGCTGAACTTGTAGGCGCCGTGGCTGGTGCCGATGGCAATCGCCAGGGCATCCACCTGGGTCTTACTCACGAAGTCGGCCGCCTCGTCGGGGTCGGTGAGCAAGGCCGAGTGGTCCAGCACGCCCTCGGCGCCGTGACCGTCTTCCTCGCCCGCCTTGCCGGTCTCCAGTGAACCCAGGCAACCGAGTTCACCTTCGACCGACACGCCGCAGGCGTGGGCCAGGTCCACCACCTGGCGGGTGGTTGCCACGTTGTATTCGTAGCTCGCGGGCGTTTTGCCATCAGCCAGCAGGCTGCCGTCCATCATCACCGAGCTGAAGCCCGACTGGATCGAGCGGCTGCAGATGGCGGGTGTCGCACCGTGGTCCTGGTGCATGCACACGGGGATGTGCGGGTACATCTCGATCGCAGCCGAGATCAGGTGACGCAAAAAGGGCTCGCCCGCATACGAGCGCGCGCCCGCCGAACCCTGCAGGATGACAGGGCTGTTGACTTGGTCTGCCGCCTGCATGATGGCCTGCACCTGCTCCATGTTGTTGACGTTGAAAGCCG
>DAIOEI010000581.1:0-1598 GCA_036746335.1 Hydrogenophaga sp.
TTGTTGTCGAGTTGTTCGCTGAGAAAAGCGCCGAGCATCAGCTCCAGCCCTTGCTCGCGGGCCAGGGCGGGCAGCTCGGGGTGGTCGGCGGCCGAATAGGTGCGGATGCGACGGGTGTGCGGCGCCAGCAGCGCCAGGTCTTGCGCGATCGACGCGTCGGTGGGCCGTTCTCCCCGCAGCGGGCTCTGCCACCGATCGGCGCCGTTGTAGGCCAGACCGACCAGGGGGCCACGGTGGTCGGGTGCCTGAACCTGGCCGTGCAGCCCTTGCCAGGCCAGCAAGTTCAAACAGGCCACCAGCAGGCCAACGGCCAGGGCGCTGGCCCAGCGGGCGCGGCGGGAGGTGGGAGCGGCGGTCATGGGCGGTGGCGACGCGGGAAGTTGGTGGGGTTGGGGCGCGCGTCAGGGCGGCGCGGCGCGGGGACCGAAGGCGGTGAGCAGCAGGCTGGTCAGGGCATGCAGATCGCCGAGCACTTTGCGCTCGGGCCACAGGCCGTCTGAAAAACCCTGCGCCTTGAAGCGCTCCAGCAGAGCGGGATCGCGGCTGATGATGTGCACCGGCACGTCCCACGGCGCATCCTCGCCGGTGATGTTGGCAGTGGGTTGGTGGTCGCCCAGCAGCACATACACCGTCTCGCGCGGCTCGGGCTGGCCGAAGTAGCCGCCGAGCCAGCGGTACACATAGTTCACGCTGTCCACATAGTGGCTGCGCATGTCGAACCAGTTGATGGGCTGGGCGAGGGCGTCCTGGAATTCCTGGGCATCGAATGGATTGGCCGTGAGGGCACGTTGCCAGTCGGGCTGGTAGGGCGGCACCGGGCTGAAGGGGAAGTGGGAAGTGATGGTGGGGAAAAACAGCACCCGGGGCGGCCCGCCCTGGCTGCGCGGAAATTGCTGCTCGAACCGGGCCAGCGCGATCTGGTCGGGGATATTCCAGAAGGTGATGGGCGGGCCTTCGTAGCGCAGTCCCGGGCCGTCGATGTAGTGGTCAAAGCCATAGTGCACATGCTCGGGCCAGGGCCAGGACACCGCGTGGTACACGCCGAAGGTCTGGTAACCCGCTTGTTTGAACAGGTGCAGCAGCGTGGGCCGCTGTGTGGTCAGCAGCAGGTCGTGGCGCCTCGGGTCGGACAGGTCGATGCCCGAGAGCAGCGAGAGGTGGGCCAGGTCCGAGGCGCCACCAATGGTGGGCGAGCGGAAAAAGCCCGAGACCACCTGCTGCCCACTGGCGGTCAGCGCCTGCTGCCATGCCTGACGGGCAGGCTCGGTGGCGGCGCGGACCTGGGGCTGGTCGTACAGAACGGCACCAAAAGATTCGAGAAAGATGAAGCTCACATCCCGCTGACCCAGCGCCGAGAGCGCATTCGGTCCGTGCACCGCCAGCGCGTCTTCCACCGGCGTCAGGCTGGGCAGGGCCTGCGCCAGCCGCCCGGGTGCGTGGGCATCCCAGAGCAGACCGATCTGGCGGGCATACGTGGGCAGCACGGCCTGCGTCACGTACCGCCCGGTGCCCGGCACCTTGGCCACATGCGCAGCAGCGAGCAAAGCGGCACCAAAGGCCAGGCCCCAGGCCCAGAGCGAACGCAAGGCCCACGGCGC
>DAIOEI010000582.1:0-1585 GCA_036746335.1 Hydrogenophaga sp.
AATGGGACGACTGTTACTTCGAGATTGTGCCCATGTCCCACGAATCAAGCCCGCGGCCGGAAACCGACCTGCCCAAGGACCACCGCGAACTGGTGCTCAAGGTCATTCCCATGCCGGCCGACACCAACGGCAACGGTGACATCTTTGGCGGCTGGGTCATGGCCCAGGTCGACCTGGCCGGCGCCGTGCTGCCCGCGCGCTATGTGCGCGGCCGCATGGCGACCGTGGCGGTGAACCAGTTCATCTTCAAGCAACCGGTGCGCGTGGGCGACATCCTGAGCTTTTTCTCGCACGTCACGCGGGTGGGCAACACTTCGATCACGGTCCAGGTCGAGGTGTTCGCCGAGCGCTTCTCGGCCCAGGGCCAGTACGTGAAGGTGACCGAGGCCAGCCTGACCTACGTGGCGATCGACAAGGAAGGCAAACCCCGGCCGATCCCCAAGGATGGGCTGAAGATTCCCGGGCTGGCGGGCTGATCCGCTCACCGGACCCAACGCGAGCGCCAGGCTTCGTAAATGCGCCGGGCCAGCGCTTCGCTCCCGGCCTGGTGCCGGACCGTCCCATTCGCCATGGCCAGGGGATCTTGCACCGATGCCGGGTAGCGCTGGACCAGCAACGGATACGCCTCGCCGGGGTGCGCCATCCAATCTCTGATCTTACGCGGTGTGATTTCGATGTGGAACTGCATCGCCAGGTGCTGCCGCAATGCGAAAGCCTGGTGCGCGCAAGCGGGCGAGCTGGCGAGCAGCTCGGCCCCGGGCGGAATCTCCACAAAGCCGTCGTGGTGCCATTGGTAGACCATGGCCTCGGTGGTATCGCCCAGCCAGGCGCGGGCCGTGGCGCTGCCGTTGTGGGTGATCGCGTGCCAGCCGATCTCGGGCTGTGCCAGCGTCTCGACACGGCCGCCGAAAGCACGCGCCATGAGCTGACCGCCCAGGCAGTGGCCCAGCACCGGAATGCCCAGCCCATCCGCCTCGCGAATCAAGGCCTCAGCATGCCGGAGGGAGGAGCGCTGATCGTTGGCACTCCAGGCACCGCCTAGCACCGCCAAGGCATTGATGCCCTGCAATGTCTCGGGGTAAGCCTCGCCGGCTTCGGTGCACAGCACCTGCCAGCGAACACCCTGGTCGTCGAGCCACTGCCCAAGGTAGCCGGGCCCGTCTTCATTCAGGTGTTGCAGCACCAGCACCTGCGTGCCGTCGGTCAAGGGAGCGCTCATGGCCTCGATGATGGGTTGAACGAAATCCGCATCGGGGACCAATCGGGGCGCGATGGCCGGGGCCGCCGATGCAGCGCGGGCCGTCAGCCGTCAGAACTGGCCGTGGCGACCCTGCCCTTGCGCGAAGCGCGTCGCGCCTTCCAATGCATCGGGAATGCGCGCTTTGCCGCGCTGCCACTCCTGCTGCAGCGCCTGGCCCATGGGCAGGTCCCACTGCGCGTACGCGCTCTCGCGGTCGGCGCGCACCGTGGCCTGCGGGAAGGCGGCGAGCTGCTGCGCGAGTGCGATGGCGGCTTCGCGCGAAGTGCCGGTGGGCACCACGCGGTTGGCCAGGCCCATCTGCAGCGCCTCGGCCGCCTCGACCTT
>DAIOEI010000583.1:0-1580 GCA_036746335.1 Hydrogenophaga sp.
CGGTCCAGCAGATCAAACAGGATGGCTTCCTTGCTCTCGTAGTAGTGGTACAGACGCGCCTTGCTGGTGCCGCAGGCGGCTGCAATGTCGTTCATGCTCGCAGCGGGAAAACTCTGCCGGGCAAAACACAGCGCAGAGACCTCCAGAATTTCTTCGCGCTTGAGGTCGTGGGAGGCGGATTTGGGTCGGGCCATGGGTGGATTCTCCCACCCCCGCCGCGCTGCGCGTGACCCCCTCAAGGGGGCGGCGCGAGCGGCCCGGCAAAGCGGGTTCCACCGCGCCCTTGAATGAGGCCACCTCATCCATCCAGTCTTGGCCACCGGCGATCCGTTCGCTACGATACCTACATGGTCGCCAAACCCATCACCGACCCCTTCGTGCTGCACACCTGCGAGCTGCTGTCTTGCCTGGGCCCGGTCAAAGCCACGCGCATGTTTGGTGGCTATGGCCTGTCGGTCGATGGGATGAACGTGGCCATCATTGCCTGGGACACCTTGTTCCTCAAGACCAACGCAAAAACCGAAGTCCAATGGCTTGCAGCGGGCGGCAAAGCCTTTGTTTACGAAGCCAAGGGCCGACCCATGAAGCTGAACTACCACACGCCACCCGAGGAGGCGCTGGAATCGCCCGCGCTCATGACACCATGGGCGCGGCTGGCGCTACAAGCGGCGGTGGCAGCACGCAAGCCCGCACCACTGCGCAAACCCGCCTCAAGAGCGTAACGACTCCAGCGGCGAGAGCACCCGCCCACGCCCTGCCACCAGAAACTCGCTGTAGCCCAACAAGCCTCGCAGAACGCGAAAGGTCGCCATGGCCGCCTGTCCGAGTGCCAGCCCCAGCTCGCGCATGGGCGCCAACACCTCTCGGTCAAAGCGGCCGACTCCCGGCGCCGCCGCCAGGTCGGACCAGTCAAAATGCACTGGCGCCTGATCGCCGCGCTCTGCCAGGGGCTCCATGACCAATCGGGTGCCTGCCGGCACCACCAGCACGTCGCCAGGCCGCAGAAAGTGGTCGCCCGCGCTGTCCGGCGCAACCCCTGCAGACTGGCCCAGGGTCACCCATACCCGCCCGCAAAAAATGCGCAGAACAGCGGCCTGCTTCGGACACAGACCCATGGCCTGCCCGGGGTGCAGGCGCCAGGAACCGATCGCCGAACAGCAGCGAAAAACAGATGGTGCGAATGACATGGGGAACCTCCTGTGAGAACAATGTGCAGCCGATCTTCTTGCTGAACACCGGTGGCGTCCAATGAAATGGCGCTAAGCTATTGATTCGATAAGCGCATCAATCTCTCTCCAACCGAACATGCCGATCTCCACCAGCCACCCCCGAACCCGGGCCATTTCGGTCGGGCATTTGCGCGCCTTCGAGGCGGTCGCCCGGCACCTGAACTTCCGTGCTGCTGCAGAAGAACTTTCCCTCACACAAAGCGCCGTGAGTCGGCAAATCCAGGCGCTCGAAGATGAGGTGGGCAGCGCCCTTTTCCTGCGCCACACGCGGGCCGTGGAGCTCACCAGCGCCGGCAGTCTGCTGCTGCGTGCGAGCGGCGCAGCGCTGGAGCGCATTGATGCAGCCGTACG
>DAIOEI010000584.1:0-1578 GCA_036746335.1 Hydrogenophaga sp.
CGATGTTCACCGCCAGCGTGTGCGCCTGGCCGGGCAACAGCGTGACCACCTCGTCGGCCGCGTTCGCGGTTTCCACGCACACAAAGTGCTGGTACGCGTTGTCGGGCAGGTCGGCCATGCCCGAGGCGATGGCGGCCCCCGGGTTCCAGACCACCGCCGTGCGGCTGCCTTCGGACCGCAGATCGATGCTGCGCGCCCGCGCGCCATCGCGCAGCGCCAGCCGGGGCGGTACGCCGGTGTAGATGCGGTCCACCTCGGCGCCGAATCCCACTGCCCCGGTCTGCTGCTGCACCGCACCGCCCGCACCGGCCGCTTTGTCGAGGTAGGTGATGCCGTCCAGCCCGCGCACCTCGGCCTGCGCGATGTCGGCCACCGAGAAGTAGCTGTGCAGCGCCTGGGTGAGGTCGAACGGCGCAGGGCCGGTGTTGCGCGTGGTCAGCGCCAGTTGCAGCTCGGCGCCCACCGTCACGCACAGCGACAGGTCAAACGCATGCGGCCAGAGCGCGCGGGTGTCGGCCGTATCGGTCAAGCCCAGCGTGACCTGGGTCTCGCCGCCGGGTTCGTCGGTCGCGCTGCGCAGCGTCCACAGCCGCGTGCGCGCCAGACCGTGCGCCGGGCGCCCTTGGTTCAGCGGGTCCGGGCCGAACCAAGGCCAGCACACCGGCACCCCGCCCCGGACCGCCTTGCCCGGTTGAAATACCGCGCGTTCGCTCAGGAACAGGAGGTCGCCATCGGCCGCCAGCGGCCGGAACGCAAGCACCTGGCCGCCGTGGAGCGACAGCCGTGCCTCGGCGTGGCGGTTGCGCACGAGCAGCAGCGGTACATTGGCTGGGCTTTTGGGGTCGTTCGAAAGACTGCTGACTAAAGGCATGGTGTTCAGGCGGATTGGCCGCTCAGGTCAACGGGCAGTTTGGCTTGCTGCACCCAGCCATCGGATGCGATGGTCTTTTTGTACCAACGGTGATGGGTTGTGCGGCGATCCAAGCGCGATGTCGTCGCGGATGCCATTGTTGTCGGTGTCGGGGCCTTTGATGTCTCTGGAATGCTCGAGTTGCAGCTGCTGACCGCCGGCCGTGGTCATTGGCACCCAATCCGCCACCATCAGCAACGAGAACAGCGTCACCAGAATGGCCCAGACGTACAGGGCCAGGGCCACGGATGCACTGTAGATATCAACGCTGCATCGCGGTTTCCAGCGATCCAGCGCCCAGATCACGAAAGGCATCCCGATGGGCCACAGGAAACCAGCCAACATGGTGAGATTGAACCCGCCGTCATGGGCCATGGGTGGCAGCCAGTGCTGCAACGGCCAGCCGCCCAGACCCAAGACGATCATGCCCGGTGCCGACATCGTGGCCATGTTGGCGAAGATGAACCAGCCAGCAACCTTGACGGACAGCCTCATAAAAGGAGAGTTCCTCGTTCAACGAAGGGCGGTCATGGCTCGCAGGTGTTGCCTTTGGGGAGTCTCCCGGAGCTACCGGACCGCGCTCGGTTGTAAGCGATGTACTGTTTGGCGCGCCCTTTGGTGTTGGCCATCATGGCCTCAAGCTGACCACGCATCTCAGATCCCTTTTG
>DAIOEI010000585.1:0-1567 GCA_036746335.1 Hydrogenophaga sp.
CACTTAGCCCGGTTTCGACCGGGCTTTGTCGTTTCTGGCTGACCCTTGTAGCCCCGGTAAAGGGTTTTGATTCACCATCTGTGCATTGATACACCTCGCGGCACTGGGAATTCTTGGTTGTTGGCGAACTTCATAAGGAGGGGCCCCAGGGGCTGCCGAAGCTGCTGAAAGCGCGGGTTTAAGGTCACCCAGATGTTCTGAGCGGCGGATTCGGTTTCAAGGTCTGCCACGCCGACGCCGAGGCCGAGGCCAGTGCGTGGGCGGGCTGTGACCGGGTTTGCCAAAATGGCCTGAAATGGCGCAAAATGCGCCAAACAGGAGTTTTGCCATGCCCCACGTTGCCAGCCCGTTTTCGTCGGTGAAACTGCCCGCCTCTCTGGTTCAGCAGGCGCGGGAAGCGGCCCAGCCGCAGCGCCGCTCGGTGGCGGGCCAGATTGAATACTGGGCCACCTTGGGCCGCATTGCCGATGAAACGGGACTGACGGTGCAGGAGGCGCGCGAGGCGATTGCCTTGTACGACGCCCGCCACCGCGGCAGCGGCGGACTGCAAACCCCAGACGAATCGCTCGATGCCATCGAGTCGCGTTTCATGGCTGCCGAATCCAGCGGGCGGCTGGCCCAGGCGGTGCGCGACACCGTGTTGGGCAACCGCCGGAAAGCTTCCTCCGAGCGCCGCGCCGCTTGAGCGGCCTGAGCCGCTGAAGCTTTCACCTTTTGAACCCACCGGTCTTTTACCTGCTGGCCGGCCCCAATGGGGCGGGCAAATCCACGCTGTACCGCAGCGCGGTGGAGCAGGGCCTGATTCCGGCGACGGCGGAGTTTGTCAACGCCGATCTGCACGAGGCCGTTGCGTTGCAACACCTGCCGGACCCCGCCGAGCGCTCACGCCAGGCCCGCGAATGGGCCGACGCGCGGCGCGCCCGGTGTCTCGCACAAGGCCAGTCGTTTGCCAGCGAAACCGTTTTCTCCCACACCTCCAAACTCGATCTCATGGCCGCCGCCCGGCGCGCAGGGTTTGTGGTGGTACTGCTGGTGGTGTGTGTGGACGACCCGGAGCAGTTGCTGGGCCGGGTGAACCAGCGGGTGGAAGAGGGTGGGCACGCGGTGCCGCCCGAGCGGGTGCTGGCGCGCTACCCGCGCACCGTGCGCCACCTCGGCGTGGCGGTGCGCAGGGCCGATCTGGCCTTGTTGTACGACACCTCCTCGCCGCCCGATCAGGTGTTTCAGCCGCCCCGGCTGGTGGCGCGTGTGCGCGGCGGCGCACTGGTGTGGCGGGTCGAGGCACTGCCCGTCTGGGCCGGGCGCGCGCTGGGCGTTTGAGCGCCAGGCGCTGCGTGAGCATGCCCCGCTGCCCCCTGTATTGCGCGCTGACCTTGTCGTCCGTGCCTTTGGCCCGGACGCTGGCAATGGTGGCGTACTTCTTCGCAGCCTGACGGTCGACCCGTTTTCCGTGAGGGCGGGTAGCACAATCCAATGCGGGCTTCATCGGCGCAAAACCGCCGGCAAAGCCCGCTCAGTTCACCATCACCAGCTTTCCCTTGACAGAGCGCGAACCCATGATGGCGTA
>DAIOEI010000586.1:0-1566 GCA_036746335.1 Hydrogenophaga sp.
CCCCGAGGCCGCCCAGAAAACGCCCAAGGTCGGCTACTTGCGCCAGCTCTCGGCCGAGGGCCTGCTGGCCTTGCGCCCCGACGCGCTGGTGGCCGGCACCGACGCCGGTCCGCCGGTGGTGCTGGACCAGATTCGCAGCGCAGGCGTCAAGGTCGATCTGGTGGCCTCGGACCACAGCTGGGAGGAGGTGCGCCGCAAAGTCACCGCCGTAGGCCGGGCCACCGGTCGGGAAGCCGAGGCCCGCGCCCTGCAGCAGCGGCTGGATGCGCGCTGGGAAGCGGTCAACGCACGGGTGCGCCAGAGCGCGCATGCGACCGCTCCCAAGGTGTTGTTTGTGCTCTCGCACACCGGCACCCCGTTGGTCTCGGGCGAAGGCACAGCGGCCGACGCGGTGATCCGCTTCATGGGCGCCAAGAACGCGCTCGGCGGTTTCAAGGGCTACCGCCCCATGACCGCCGAAGCCATGGCCGCCGCCGCGCCCGATCGGATCCTGATGACCACACAGGGTGTGGAGGCCGTGGGCGGTGCCGAGAGGTTCTGGCAGCGGCCCGAACTCGCGCTCACGCCCGCCTACCGCCAGCGCCAGCAAGGCCGCTCGCTGCTGCACCTCGATGCCCTGGCGCTGCTGGGTTTCGGGCCACGGTTGCCGGAAGTCATCGATCAATTGCACGGCCAGGTGGTGCTCGCATGAACGGGCTCATACGCACCCCCCACCTCGCCCGCGCGGTGGCCGACTACACCAGCGTGTTGGGCTTTGTGTGCCGCCAGCACATCCCCGGGGTGCTCGCTGTGGTCGAACACGGTCCGCTGCAACTGCATCTCTGGGCCTGCGGCGCCCCACCAGGCCGCTGGGAGACGCCCGTGCCCGGGCAGCGCCCCTGGGCGCCGGGTCACCACAGCGTGGTGGTGCGCGAGATCCATGCGCTGTACACCAGCATCCAGATCGCGGTGCTCAAACCGGTGCGAACCACACTGGCGGGTACCCGCGCCCTGCATGCACACCGCTTGCCGAGCCATGCCCCTGTGTTGCAGCCCTGGGGTGCTTGGGAGTTCTCTTTCGACGACGTGGACGGCCAGACCATCCACTGCGTGGACTGGGGCGCCTGGCGGCCTGCGCCAGACGGCCGCTTGCGCCAGCGCCGTTTGTTGGATGCACCGGTGTTCCGTGACCTTCTGGCCGGTTCTGCGGGGGACGCCCCCAATGGGTGAGGCCTTGGCGATCCCAAGCGCATCCCGCTCCCCGCGTGATGCCCAGAGCCGTCGTTCGGGCACCGGTGTTTTGTGGGCGCTGGGCCTGTTGCTGGTCGCGGTGCTGCTGGTGGCCGCCGGACAAGGGGCTTACGGCCTGCCTTTGCGGGAGTTGCCCGGTGTGATTGCCAGCGCGTTCAGCGCCACCGCCGAGCGCAGCGGTGCGGAGCTGGTGTTCTTCAATATTCGGTTGCCTCGTTTGCTGCTGGGTGTGGCGGCCGGTGCGGGCCTGGGCATGGCGGGCGCGATGATGCAGGGGCTGTTCCGCAACCCGCTGGCAGACCCCGGCCTGATCGGGGTGAGCAGCGGCGCCGCACT
>DAIOEI010000587.1:0-1559 GCA_036746335.1 Hydrogenophaga sp.
GTCCAGCGCATAGAACCTTCCTTGGGATTGGTCATCGAGCAATTTTCTCCGGGGCGCGTGCTTGCTCAAGGGTGCCGTGGAACCGGCTTTGCCGGGCCACCAGCACCGCCCCCCTCCGGGGGGTGACGCGAAGCGGCGCGGGGGGGCGGCTTACAGCCGCTCAAATACTGCCGCGATCCCTTGGCCGCCGCCGATGCACATCGTCACCAGCGCGTAACGGCCGTTCACGCGCTGCAGCTCATACAGCGCCTTGACGGTGATCAGCGCGCCCGTGGCGCCGATGGGGTGGCCCAGCGAAATGCCCGAGCCGTTGGGGTTGACCTTGGCCGGGTCCAGGCCCAGCTCTTTGGTCACGGCGCAGGCCTGGGCGGCGAAGGCTTCGTTGGCCTCGATCACGTCCAGGTCATTGACCGACAGGCCGGTTTTCTTGAGCACGGCCTGCGTGGCCGAGATCGGGCCCACGCCCATGATCTTCGGGTCCAGACCGGTGTGGGCATAACCCACCAGGCGGGCCAGCGGCTTGGCGCCGCGCGCCTGCGCGGCCTGCGCGTCCATCAGCAACACGGCGGCGGCCGCGTCGTTGATGCCCGAGGCGTTACCGGCGGTGACGGTGCCGTTTTCCTTGAGGAACACCGGCTTGAGCTTGGCCATGTCTTCGGGCTTGCAGCCAGGGCGGAAGTGTTCGTCGGTCGCCCAGGACACATCACCCTTGCGACTCTTGAGCACAACCGGCACGATCTGGTCAGCAAAGCGGCCTTCGGTGATCGCGCGCTCGGCGCGGTTGTGGCTTTCCACCGCCAGCGCATCTTGCATCTCGCGGGTGATGCCGAACTTGGCGGCCACGTTTTCGGCCGTCACGCCCATGTGGATGTTGTGGAACGGGTCGTGCAGCGCGCCCACCATCATGTCCACCATCTTGGTGTCGCCCATGCGGGCGCCCCAGCGCATGTTCAAGCTGGCAAACGGCGCGCGGCTCATGCACTCGGCACCGCCGCCAATGGCCACATCGGTGTCGCCCAGCAGGATGGACTGCGCGGCGTTCACGATGGCCTGCAGGCCCGAGCCGCACAGGCGGTTGACGTTGTAGGCCGGGGTGGTTTCGGCGCAGCCACCGTTGATGGCGGCCACGCGGGAGAGGTACATGTCTTTCGGCTCGGTGTTGACCACATGGCCAAACACCACATGGCCCACGTCTTTGCCCTCCGTGTTGGCGCGGGCCAGGGCCTCGCGCACGACCAGGGCGCCCAGTTCGGTGGGCGGGCTGTCTTTGAGGCTGCCGCCAAAGGTACCGATGGCGGTACGGACAGCACTGACGACGACGACTTCACGGCTCATGGATTTGCTCCTCATAGGGGGTGGTGTTGGAATCAACAGCACATGGTAAGCCCGGATCGCTTACACAGGGCTTGTGCCGCCGCCCCGCCTCCGCGCCCAGCGGCGCGCCTCCCCCCGCCCCATGGGCCTACCCGCCCCGCTCGAACCCGATCAAAAGCGGAACGCAACCCCCAGGTTGAGCGACAGCGGCTGGTACTTGGGCTGGCCGACCAGCGCCGTGCCCG
>DAIOEI010000588.1:0-1553 GCA_036746335.1 Hydrogenophaga sp.
CCATGATGTTCAGCGCCACCTTTGCGCCGCGCATCCAGCAACTGGCCATGCGCGTGATGCACGACGGCGGCAAACACGTTCAAAAGGTGCAGGTGGACACTCCGCAAGAAAAACATGCCAACATCAAACAGAAGCTGTTTTGGGCCGACAACGCTCAGCACAAGCGTGCGATGCTGGACCATTGGTTGCGTGACACGTCCATCAACCAGGCGGTTGTGTTCTGTAGCACGCAAGTCGAGTGCGATGGCTTGGCTACCGATCTGCAGCAAGAAGGCTTTGCTGCGGTCGCGCTGCACGGCGCCCTGAACCAAGGCATGCGCAACCGCCGACTGTCGGCTTTGCGTGGTGGCCAGGTGCAGATTTTGGTGGCTACCGACGTGGCTGCTCGCGGTATCGATGTGCCCACCATCACCCACGTGTTCAACTTTGGCCTGCCCATGAAGGCCGAGGACTACACCCACCGCATTGGCCGCACCGGACGCGCTGGGCGTGACGGCCTGGCCGTGACCTTTGCCGAGTTCCGCGACCGCCGCAAGATCGGTGACATCGAGGCCTACACGCATCAGCGCATTCAGGTGGATGTGGTGCCCGGCATGGAGCCGCGTCAGCGCCCGCCGCAGACCGAAACTTTCGGGCGCGGAGCCCCCAATCGCAGCGGCGGTCGTTTTGATCGTGGTGGTGAGCGCTCGTTTGGTGATCGCCGACCCGCTGCAGCCCCTCGCGGCGGCCGGTTCGAAGGACGCCCCGACGCACCGCGCTCGGACAACCGCTTTGACAGCCGTCCGGACCTGCGCGCAGACCGTCCACAAGGAAGGTTCGAAGGACGCTCGGACAACCGCTTCGAAGCCCGTCCAGATGCGGCCCGTTTCGCTCCAAGGGCAGAACCCCGATTCGAGCCGCGCAACGATCCGCGTGGTGGCAACCGCTTTGATGACCGAGGCGCTCGCCCTGCACCGGCAGGCCGTGACACCTGGGAGCGCAACGCGGCGCCTCGCCCGGCCGGCAAGCCTTCGGGATTCAGCAGCTTTGGCCGCAGCGATAAAACCGCCATGAGCGACCGTGCTGCTCCGCGCAGCGTCGAACACGGTCCCCGGCGCGGTGACGGTGGGCACGCCCGCCCGGTCGCGCGCCGCAACCCGCGCTGACCGAGCGCCGCCGCCCACGGAGCAGCCAAGCTGGTGCAAGCTCCGCCTGGGTCATGCAGACCCTGTACTGCAGGCCCTAGCTTGAAAAGACAAAGCCCTCATCGAGGGCTTTGTCTTTTTGCGCATGCAGATAAGCAAGATTGGCCGTACTTGCACGCCAGTGAGGGAGCCGAGTTGGCTTGTGTCAGACGCTGTAACGCAATCGGCTGTCGGGCCCGGTGCCGAATTCGGTGTCCTGGTGAGGCTCGTAGCCTGAAACCAGTTGCAGGAGCATCTCTCGCACTTCGTCCGTGTTGTGCGCGTTCAAAGCAGCCTCCAGGCGCCCCAGTTGAACTTCCAGCTGCGGCCACGTGAGCAACTCTTCGTGCGCTTTCATGATGCGCGGGTGTGAAGTGGGGCGGGGATCGT
>DAIOEI010000589.1:0-1551 GCA_036746335.1 Hydrogenophaga sp.
GCGACCCAACTGAGTTTGTCGATCATGTCAGCGTTCTTTTGGTTATCGGGTGGACTCAGGGGAGCTTGGAGATGGCCATGTGGCGCAACAGCTCGGCCACGGAGGCGTCCATCACGTCGGTGAAGGGCTTGGGATACACACCCATGTAGATCACCATGAAGCCCAGCATCGCCAGCACCAGGAATTCACGCGAGCCAATGTCCAGCAGGTCCTTGACGTTCTGGTTGCCCACGGGCCCCAGGAATA
The DNA here is from genome assembly GCA_036746335.1 of Hydrogenophaga sp. GTDB lineage: Bacteria > Pseudomonadota > Gammaproteobacteria > Burkholderiales > Burkholderiaceae_C > Hydrogenophaga. Next base: position 247 of record DAIOEI010000589.1, read on the forward strand.
CACGCTTGAACATCCACAAGGAATAGGCAGCGCCAAAGATCAGGGCCGACGCAGCGGCCGCGCCGATCCAGAAATTGGCCTGGACGGCGGCCAGGATCACCATCCACTCGCCCACAAAACCCGCCGTACCCGGCAGGCCGCAATTGGCCATGGTGAACAGCAGTGCAAAAGCGGCGAACTTGGGGGCTGTGTTGACCACGCCGCCGTATGCAGCGATTTCCCGAGAGTGCACACGGTCGTAGAGCACGCCGATCGAGAGGAACATGGCCGCCGAGACGAAGCCATGCGCAATCATCTGCACGATGCCACCGGCAATGCCGATGTCGTTAAAAACGAAGAAGCCCAGGGTGACAAAACCCATGTGGGCGACGGAAGAATAGGCCACCAGTTTCTTCATGTCCTGCTGGACCATGGCCACCAGGCCCACATAAATCACCGCCACCAAAGACAAAGCGATCATCAGCCAGGCCCATTCCTGCGAAGCGTCGGGCAGGATGGGCATGGAAAAGCGCAGGAAGCCGTAGGCACCCAGCTTGAGCATGATGGCGGCCAGCACGGCCGAGCCCCCGGTGGGCGCCTCCACGTGCACATCGGGCAGCCAGGTGTGCACGGGCCACATCGGCACCTTCACCGCAAAGGCGGCGAAGAAGGCAAAGAACAGCAGGGTTTGCGCCGTGCTGCCCAGGGGCAGCTGGTGCCAGGTGGCGAGATCGAAACTTCCGCCAGACTGGTGGTACAGATAAATCAGAGCCACCAGCATGAGCAAGGAGCCCATGAGGGTGTAGAGGAAGAACTTGAACGCGGCGTAGATTTTGTTCGGGCCGCCCCAGATGCCAATGATCAGGTACATCGGGATCAGCGTGGCCTCGAAGAACACGTAAAACAGCATTGCATCCATGGACGCAAAGACACCGATCATCAAGCCCGACAGGATCAGAAAAGCGCCCATGTACTGGTTCACCCGCTCGGTAATGCTTTCCCAGCTCGCGATCACCACAATGACAGAGATGAAAGCCGTCAGCAGCACCAGCCAGAGGGAAATACCGTCTACACCCAGGTGATAGTGGACATTAAAGGGGGCAATCCAGACGCTCTTTTCCACGAACTGCATCGCGGCAGTGCCCAGCTCAAAATCGGTGTAAATCGGAACGGTCACCAGGAGCGACAACACGGCGCCCGCGAGCGCGATCCAGCGCACGGCATTGGCATGTTCATCACGGCCCAAGGCCAGCAGCACGACGCCAAAAAAAATCGGCGTCCAGATCGCAAGGCTCAACAAACCCATTTGGTTTCCCTCTTCTTATT
>DAIOEI010000590.1:0-1551 GCA_036746335.1 Hydrogenophaga sp.
CCGAGCGCTTGCAGCAGGCGCAATCGGCGCGGGACATTTACCGCGATTTCCTCAACCTCACGGTGCAGAAACCCGAGGTGGCCGCCACAGAATGGTGCGCCGTCACCGACGCGCGCAACCGCCTTGCCTACGAAGCCTATGTGGATCACCTGCTCTACACCGCCGAGCAGGTGTTGGCCGTCTCGGCCGACTGGCAGGCGCCCATGCAGGCGCAGCTGAGCCGCCACCGTCCTTATCTTTGTTCCTGGGGCGAGACCGATCTGGCCGATTTTTCCGATCCCCTGGTCGGTTTGCTGGGCACCGTGCGTCAGTCCTGTTCCGCCGTGGAGGCCTGCCCGTGAGTACCTGGCCTGTTCTGAATCGACGTGCCTGGTTGGGCGCGGGTCTGGGTTCGCTGGCCTGGCGCCCGGCCCATGCCTGTGGCGAGCGGGTGGTGGTGATTGGTGCCGGGCTGGCCGGGCTGGCGGCGGCTCGCCAGTTGCACGACGCGGGTCGCGAGGTGCTGGTGCTGGAGGCGCGCGGCCGCATCGGCGGGCGCATTCACACTTCGCGCCAGTGGCCCGGGCTCCCGATGGACCTGGGGGCCAGCTGGATCCATGGCCAGCAAGGCAATCCCCTGACACAACTGGCCCAGGCGGCGGGTGCGCGACGGGTGGAAACTTCTTACGACGCCAGCCTGACCCTGGGGCCCGATGGCCGCGCGGCAGAGCCGGACCAGGCGCCCGCCCGGCGCCTGGTGGCGCGCGCGCTGAATCAGGCGCAGCGGCGTGAGCGCGACCACTCGGTGCAGGCCGCGCTGGATGCGCTGCCCGACTGGCAACGCGCGCCCGACGCACTTCGCCGCAGCGTGTTGCACCACCTCAACGCCACCTGGGAGCAGGAGTACGGTGGCGCCATTGATGAGCTGTCGGCCTGGTACGGCAACGACGCCGACGAATTCGACGGTGCCGATGCCCTGTTTCCGGACGGCTTTGACCAGCTCACCCGTCACCTCGCGCAGGGCCTGGATGTGCGGCTGTCGAGCCCGGTGAGCGGGCTGGCGCCCGGCCGCGTGCTGCTCGCGGATGGCAGCGAGATCCGGGCCGGCACGTGTGTTCTCACCGTGCCGCTGGGCGTTTTGAAAGCCGGCGGCCTGCGTTTTCATGAGCCGCTGGCTCCCACGCGGGCCCAGGCCATCGAGACGCTGGGCATGGGTTTGCTCAACAAGTGCTGGCTGCTTTTTGACCGCATCCACTGGCCCGAAGATGTGGACTGGATCGAGTGGCTGGGCCCGCAGCCCGGTCATTGGGCGCAATGGGTCTCGCTGGGCCGCCGCTTGCGCGCGCCGGTCTTGCTGGGTTTTCATGCGGCTCATCAGGCGCGGGCCCTGGAAGGACTGAGCGACCGCGACACCCTGGCCAGCGCGCACGACGCCTTGCGCGCCCTGTTTGGCAGCCGCTTCCCGGCGCCCCGAGCGGCGCAGGTGACCCGGTGGGGCCAGGACCCGTTCTCGCGCGGCAGTTACAGCTTCAATGCGGTGGGCAGCTCGCGCCAGACGCGCCAGGCGCTGGG
>DAIOEI010000591.1:0-1549 GCA_036746335.1 Hydrogenophaga sp.
GGGCGCACGCTACGCCGGTTGTCCCGCTGCCCATGAAGGCGTCGAGCACGGTCAGCGCATCGGGCGCAAAGCTCAGGCTCCAGGCCATGACGCGCAGCGGCTTCTGTGTTGGGTGGCCTACGCGCTCGGCATTGGTCGCGGCAATGGTCTGGTCAATCAGCCGCGCGTTCATGTCCAAGCTGGTCCAGGCAAGTTCAAAGTCTGCCGCGCTGGGCACCCTGTCGGGCTTGCGCCACGCCAGCCAGCCCCTCGACGGTGGTAGCCGAAAGTAGTTCCCGCCCCAAACAATCTGCACCCGCCCAGCCGCCAAAAACTGCACTTCGTTGTCTGCCGGTGCCTTGTCCCAGTGCCACTCTGTTTTTTTGCCCCACTTCCCTCCAAGGTCTGCAATTCCATAGGGCGGGTCTGTCAGCAGTAAATCGTGAACCGGCAGCAGCGGCAGCACCTCGCGGCAGTCTCCGTGGTACAGCGTCGCGTTCCCGATCACCACTTTTTCCGGCGCACTCATACCGCCCCCTCTTCCAGCACCTGCTGGCCCAGGACGTGGGCGATGCGCCGGGCCAGCGGCGCCAGGATGACAGTCCCGAGGATGGCCCAGCGGGTCGGGTTCATCAGGTATAAAAAGTCTTTCATCGTTGAGCCTCCAGACACTTCGCGCGGCGCTCGTTCGCTCGCAGCGCCACACCACGGCAGCCGCTGCCCGGCAGCGCGCAGTCCCGGCCCGCCACAAAGCGCCAGCGGGCGTATTGCTCGCAGGCCTCGGCGTAGCGGCCCGCGTTGGTCAGGCGCACGATGGAGCTGCTGCAGGCCGCCGCGCTGCCGTACTGGTAAGAAAAGTCCACCAGCAGGTCGTACTCAGCCTGACTCAGCGGCGCCGTGACGCACTGTTTGAGCCGCGTCTCGTCTTTGGTGATGTGGGCCAGGGTGCGGGCCACGGCCTTGGGCGGCGTGATCGTGTCGCCCAGCTGAACCCGGGTGCCATCGTCGCGGAAAGTGGAGCCAAAGCCCACGGTGGGCCGATCACCGGGCACCGGGATGATGGCCCGGTCGGTGTAGCTTTCGTGGGTGATCAGGCCCACCAGGCCCGCCGCCGAGAGGGCCAGCGCGCCGATGCCGATGCGGGTGGGTGCTCTCATTTCGACAGTCCTTCCTGGGCGACGAGGCGAGCGACAAAGGCGCCAGCCACGGTGAAAAAAGACAGAGCAGCAAAGCTACCCCGAGGGATGGTCTCAGCAAAAAAAGGCAGAACAATCTCGGCTCCTGAAAGAATGGCGGCCAGCATCATCAGGCGCATGGACCACGCCTTGCGGAGCACGTCGCGCCAGTTGTCGATCAGGGTCATGTCGAGCCTTTCGAGACCCACGCTTCAACACCAGCCAGCGCACCAACAGGCACGGCCATGGCCGCAAAGATCGCCGCAGCCGCGCTTTCGTGCCGCCACGCCACCACAGCACCAACGACCACGAACAGTGCAACGACTTTGCCGCGCTGCTTTGCGATTGCTGCGAGTTGGTCGCTCATGGCGTCACCTCGAAAATGTTGCTTTTCG
>DAIOEI010000592.1:0-1547 GCA_036746335.1 Hydrogenophaga sp.
TATTTTGTGATTTCCCGGCTATAATTTCTCCCGATTTAATAGGCCTCACAGCCCATTTTCTGGGAGTTTTTCGATGTTTGCCTGCCCCGCCACCGACGATTTCTTTCGCTCGCGCATCGACCACATGATCGACCTGCGCCATCCGCTGGCCGTGCTGGCCTCGCGCATGCCCTGGCAAGAAGTTGAGGCACGGGTGGCCCAGGTGTTCTCCCGCAAAGGCCGTTCTGGTCTGGCCATGCCCGATCTGGACCTCTTCGGTGAACAAGTGCAGCGCGCCGCAGTGCCCAGCAACGCTGGGCGCCCCCGCGTGCCGCTGCGCATCATGATTGCGCTGCTCTACCTCAAGCACGCCTTCAACGAGTCCGACGAGGGTGTCGTTGAACGCTGGGGCGAGACCCCGACCTGGCAGTTCTTCTCGGGCCAGGCGTACTTTGAACACCAGCGCCCCTGCGACGCCACCACCCTGGTCAAGTTCCGCCAGTTGCTCGGCGAAGAAGGCGTGGAAGAGTTGCTGGCCCAGACCATCAACGTGGCGGTTGCTCTGAAGCTGATCAAGCCGCAAGAGCTCGCCTGCGTGATCGTGGACAGCACGGTGCAGCACAAATCCATAGCCCACCCCACCGACAGCCGCCTGCTGGAGACAGCTCGTGTGAAGCTGGTCGATGCGGCCAAGGGCGTCGGCATCGATCTGAAGCAGACCTTTGCCAAGGAGGGCCAGCATCTGAGCCGCAAGGCCGGGCGTTATGCCCACGCCCGGCAGTTCAAGCGCATGAAGAGCGCCATCAAACGCCAACGCACCATCGTCGGGCGGCTGCAGCGCGAGGTGGACCGCAAGGCCAGCGCCATCGGCGCAGCGGTACGACAAGCCCTGGGTGAGACCTTGAACAAAGCCGCGCGCATCGTGGCCCAGAGCGGCCAGCGCAAAGCAGCGGGCGCACAACGCAAGCTCTACAGCTTTCACGCCCCAGAGGTGGACTGCATCAGCAAGGGCAAGGCCAAAACGCCCTACGAGTTCGGCGTGAAGGTGGGTATTGCCAGCACGCTGCACGGCAACCTGATCGTGGGCGCCCGGGCATTCCATGGCAACCCCTACGACGGCCACACCTTGGCCGAGCAACTGGAGCAAGCGAGCATCCTGATGCAGGACAACGCGGCCAGACCCGCGACGGCGTTTGTCGATCTGGGCTACCGGGGTGTGGATGCAGACAACCCGGATGTGCACATCGTGCACCGGGGCAAGGCCAAGCGCATCAGCGAGCAGGACAGAAAGCTGCTCAAACGGCGCCAGGCTATCGAACCGATCATCGGGCACCTCAAGAGCGACCACCGCATGGACCGCTGCCACCTTAAGGGCGAGCAGGGTGACCGGCTGCATGTGGTGCTGTGCGCTGCGGGCTACAACATCCGCTGGCTGCTGCGCATGATCGCCAAGAAGGACATCACCTTCCTGGCGGTGATTTTTTTGTGCCTGCAACAAGCGCTCTCACAGGAGCGGTCTTGGCTGGCGTCTGTCATCGCGCAGACCCTCAGGGCTGCAACATCATGGA
>DAIOEI010000593.1:0-1543 GCA_036746335.1 Hydrogenophaga sp.
TTGACCCGATGGAGTTTGGCATTCCACCGAGCATCGTGCCGGCCACCGATTCGGCACAGATTCTGGCGCTCATCGTGGCACAAAAAGTGCTGGACGATGCCGCGCAAGGCCAATTTGCCAACATGGACCGCGAGCGCATCAGCGTGCTGCTGGGCGTGACCTCGGCACAGGAGCTGTTGGGTAACATGGTCAGCCGCCTGCAAAAGCCGGTGTGGCTGAAAGCCCTGCGCGAAAGCGGCGTGCCCGAGACTGAGGCACAAGACATCTGCCTGCGCATTGCCAACAGCTACACACCGTGGCAAGAGTCGTCGTTCCCTGGCCTGCTGGGCAACGTGGTGGCAGGGCGGATTGCCAATCGCTTTGATTTGCGTGGCACCAACACAGTGACCGATGCAGCCTGCGCCAGCTCGCTGGCTGCCGTGTCGATGGGCATCAACGAGCTGCAAGTGGGCCAGGCTGACCTGGTCATCACCGGTGGTGTCGATGCCATGAACGATATCTTCATGTACCTGTGCTTCAGCAAAACACCCGCGTTGTCGCCCACGGGCGATTGCCGCCCGTTCTCCGATGCCGCCGACGGGACCATGCTGGGCGAAGGCATTGCCATGATGGCCTTGAAGCGCCTGGACGATGCCGAGCGCGACGGTGACCGGGTGTATGCCGTCATCCGTGGCGTGGGTTCGGCCTCGGATGGCCGCGCCAACAGCGTGTACGCCCCCTTGCCCGCAGGCCAGGCGCGGTCGCTGACCCGCACGTACGACGTGGCCGGTTATGGCCCCGAAACGGTGGAGCTGGTAGAGGCCCACGGCACCGGCACCAAGGCCGGTGATGCCGCTGAATTTGCCGGGCTCAAGCTGGCATTCGGTGGTGCGCGTGAAGACAACCAGTGGTGCGCCCTGGGCACCGTCAAGTCGCAAATTGGCCATGCCAAGGCATCTGCCGGGGCTGCGGGGTTGTTCAAGGCCATCATGGCGCTGCACCACAAGGTGTTGCCACCCACCATCAAGGTGGACAGGCCCAACCCCAAGCTGGACATTGAAAACAGCCCGTTCTACCTGAACACCCAACGTCGCCCGTGGATTCGGGACGCATCGCATCCGCGCCGTGCGTCGGTGTCGAGTTTTGGCTTTGGCGGCAGCAACTTTCACGTCACCTTGGAAGAGTATGTGCCGTCAGTGTCCACGGGCAAATCGGCCTGGCGCTTGCGCACGGTGCCCACCGAGCTGGTGCTGCTGAGCGCCGCCAGCCCGGCTGAACTGGTGGCCCAGTGCCGCGCCCTGGCGGGCGTGAAGAAAGAGCTGTGCCACACGGCACGCGAGACGCAACTGGCGTTTTCCGCCACCGCAGGCGCACGCCTGGCCGTGGTGGCCGCCAACGCCGACGAGCTGGCGCAAAAGCTGACCCAGGCCGCCGCCACCATCGAAAAAGCCCCCACCGCCGCCTACAGCAGCCCCACCGGCGTGCATTACGCCACCGGCGCAGCCGATACCGGCCAGCTGGCCTTTTTGTTCCCTGGCCAGGGCAGCCAGTACGTGGGCATGGG
>DAIOEI010000594.1:0-1542 GCA_036746335.1 Hydrogenophaga sp.
TTCATGGATTTCGTGAGGCGCCCATCCAGGGCGCTGGGGGCATTGACCACTTCGACGTTCACCTTGTTTCAAGGCCATGATCGTCGCTCAGTCCGGGTCAACGGATTCACAAGTCGGGCAACACTACGCGATGGTCGTGCACCCCCAGCAACGTGCTGGTGTCGGGTCTGCTGATGGTCCCGACAACCTGTATTGTCGCACGGAACCTGCCATCCGTTCGCTACACTGAACCACAGGCACTGGACCGACGGTTCCAACAGGACTCCATTTTGACCACCACCACTTTTGGCTACAGCCCGCAACAGGACCGCATCTGGATGCGGGTACACCAGCAGGAAACCACCATCTGGCTCACCCGCCGCATGGTGCTGCAGATCGTAGGGCCCTTGCTGGACCGTTTTGCACAAAGCACACCGGGTGCACAAGGCGGAGCGCCAGCCGCCACGCGTGCAGCGATCGAACACGATTTGACGCTGCACGAGGTGGCACCCGGGCAGGCACCAGCACAGATCCGTGCCGGCCGCGAGCAACCCAGCCCCCGAAGTGATCCACAGGAACATCTGTGCACCCGCATCACGACCCGGACCACTGCGCAGTTGGTGGAGCTGACTTTTGAGTCTGCTGCCGGCCCCCTGAATGTTCGGCTCAGCCGCAAAGGTATGCACCTCTGGTACAGGGGGTTGTCCATGGTGCTCAAACAGGCACGCTGGGACCTGCCCAAGCCTTTGCCGGAATGGCTCACCAGCAGCGTCATGCCGGCCAGTCTGCAGAGCATCGTTCAGCCGCCGCCAAAGGCCGAACCGCCGACATCTTGAGCGCGGCGCGATAATCCCAGGTTTTCCACACCGACTTCAGCGACTGCACAGCCATGGCCCAATACGTCTTTTCCATGAACCGTGTCACCAAGACCGTGCCACCCAAGCGGCAGATCTTGAAGGACGTTTCCATCAGCTTCTTCCCCGGTGCCAAGATCGGTGTGCTGGGTCTCAACGGCTCGGGCAAGTCCACGCTGCTGAAGATCATGGCCGGCATCGACAAGGAGATCGAAGGCGAAGCGATTGCCATGCCCGGCATCCAGATCGGCTACCTGCCGCAGGAGCCACAGATTGATCCCGAGCAGACCGTGCGCCAGGCGGTGGAAGAGGGCATTGGCGGTGCGCTCAAGGCCAAGGCCCGTCTTGAGGAGGTGTACGCCGCCTACGCTGAAGAAGATGCCGACTTCGACGCCCTGGCCGCCGAGCAGGCCGAATTGGAGGCGATCATTGCCGCCTCGGGCTCGGAAAACGCCGACCTGCAGCTGGAACTGGCCGCCGACGCCCTGAACCTGCCGCCTTGGGAGGCCACCATCAAGAACCTCTCGGGCGGTGAAAAGCGCCGCGTGGCCCTGTGCCGCCTGCTGCTCTCCAAGCCCGACATGCTGCTGCTGGACGAACCCACCAACCACCTGGACGCCGAGTCGGTGGAGTGGCTGGAGCACTTCCTGCAGCGTTTCCCCGGCACCGTGGTGGCCATCACCCACGACCGCTACTTCCTGGACAACGC
>DAIOEI010000595.1:0-1533 GCA_036746335.1 Hydrogenophaga sp.
GTTCGGCAAAGAGCGCGAGTTCGGCCACGGCGCAGGCGGCGTCGCGGCGGCGGTCCATGGGCGTGGTGCCCGCGTGGCTGGCCATGCCGGTCACTTCGCACAGGTAGCGCACGCTGGCGTTGATCGAGGTGACGATGCCCAGCGGCAGGTCCAGCTCGTTGAGCACCGGGCCCTGTTCGATGTGGACCTCGACGAAGCCCAGGTACTTCGATGGGTCGCGTTGCAGCGCGCCGATGGCGTCCAGCGTGGCGGGCAGGCCGGCGTGTTGCATGGCCGCGCGCATGGTCACGCCGTCGGCGTCCTGCTGATCCAGCCAGGCCGGGTTGAAATGGCCGGTGAGGGCGCCCGAACCGAGAAAGGTGGCCTTGTAGCGCTGGCCCTCTTCTTCGGCGAAGCCCACCACTTCGATGGCGAAAGGCAGACGGCGACCCGCCTGCTTGAGCTGCTGCACGCAGGCCATGGGCGCGAAGATGCCCAGGCGCCCGTCGTACTTGCCGCCGTTGCGCACCGTGTCGTAGTGGCTGCCGGTGAGCAGTGATTTTGCCCCCATGCTCCGCCGCTGCGCGGGTCGCTGCCCCCCGGGGGGGTGCGTTTCGCCTTGGGGCGGCCCGGCGGCGAAACCGGGCTCGTTCGCCGCGTGGTAACGGCCCACCACATTGCCCACCGCGTCGATGTGCGCTTCGTCAAACCCCAGCGCCAGCATCTGCCGCTGCAGCTGCGCGGCAAAGGCGCGGTGCGCGTCGGTCAGGTAGGTCACGGTGAGCTGGCCGAGTTCGGCGTAGCCCGGGTCGGTGTGGCGCGCCAGGTCTTCGTGCCAGTCCCACACCGCGTTGCCCAGCGAGGGCTCGAAGCCGAACTTGTCGTTCAGGCGGATCTCGGCGATGCGGTGGATGTTGCGCAGGCATTCGGCGCGTTCGAAGTCCACCGGGTTGTGCAGGCGGCGCTCGAAGGTGGCAATGATCTCCGCCTTGGTGAGGCCGGTGCCGCGCGGGCCACGCACCGCCAGGATGAACGGGAAGCCGAAGCGCGCGTTGTAGTCGGTGTTGAGCTGCTGGATGTGCGCGAATTCTTCGGGCGTGCAGTGGGTGAGACCGGCTTTGGATTGTTCGTTGGTCGATTCGGCGGTGAGGGTCTTGCTCACCATGGCTCTGCCCGCGAGCTCGGGGTGGGCGCGGATCAGTGCCAGCTGCGGCTCCACACCGGCTTCGGCCAGCACACGCACCATGGCGTGTTTCAGCGTGGCCAGCGATGCGAAGGGGCGTTCCGCCAGTGCAGCCTCGGCGATCCAGGGTGAATGCTCGTATAGGCCGTCGAGCATCTGCAGCGCCTCGGGCAGGGGCGCCGCGTTGAGTTGGTCCAGGGTGATGGGCATGTCTGCAGCTCAGATGATTTGAAGGGGGTGCGTGGCTTTCCAGTGGCGCGCGATGTCCAGGCGGCGCGCCACCCAGACTTTGTCGTGTGACTGGATGTGGTCCAGAAAGCGCTGCAGCGCGGTGATGCGGCCCGGGCGGCCGAGCAGGCGGCAGTGCATGC
>DAIOEI010000596.1:0-1530 GCA_036746335.1 Hydrogenophaga sp.
CGCTGGTACAAGTTTCTGGATATCGCCTCGGTGGACGCCTTTCTGGAGGAGCTGCAGGACCGCAGCGAGGACAAAGGGGGCCCGCTGGTGGTCAAGCTGCCGCGCGCACCGGGAGCCCGCGAGCAACGCTGGGCGCACCTGCTGTGTGGACCGGTGGACCCCACCGCAGCCACGCAGGTCGGCGCTCAGGGCACGGGTGCGAGCGAAGACGAACTGATCGCGCTGACCCGCCGCGTCGCACAGCTGGAAGGCACGGTCGCGCTGCTGCAAGCGCAGTTGCAAAACCTGCACGAACAACTGGGTCTGTCGCAGCCCGGACAGGATTAAAACGAACGCTCGTGCGAAACTGACGTTTAGTTCGTCAGAGCCGCCCGACAGCGGCCCACCCTCAGGAGACACCCCATGGATTTGGCTTTTACGCCCGAGGAGCAGGCGTTTCGCGAGGACATCCGCCACTGGGTCCAGCAGAACCTGCCCGCTGACATCGCCCACAAGGTCCACAACGCACTGCGCCTCTCGCGCGACGACATGCAGCGTTGGGCAAAGATTCTGGGCAGCAAAGGCTGGCTGGGCTACGGCTGGCCCCAGCAGTTCGGCGGCCCCGGCTGGAACGCCGTGCAGAAACACCTGTTCGAAGAAGAATGCGCCTTGGCCGGTGCGCCGCGCATCGTGCCCTTCGGCCCGGTGATGGTGGCGCCCGTGATCATGGCTTTTGGCAACCGCGAACAGCAGGAGCGCTTTCTGCCAGGCATCGCCAGCGGCGAAGTCTGGTGGAGTCAAGGCTACAGCGAACCCGGTTCCGGCTCGGACCTGGCTTCGCTCAAATGCCGCGCCGAGCGCCAGGGTGATCACTATCTGGTCAACGGCCAGAAAACCTGGACCACGCTGGGCCAATACGGCGAGTGGATCTTCTGCCTGGTGCGCACGTCCACCGAAGGCAAGCCGCAAACCGGCATCAGCTTCCTGCTCATCGACATGGCATCGCCCGGCGTGACGGTACGCCCCATCAAGCTGCTCGACGGGGAGTGCGAGGTCAACGAAGTCTGGTTCGACAACGTCCAAGTGCCGCTGGAGAACCTGATCGGCGAAGAAAACAAGGGCTGGACTTATGCCAAGCACCTGCTGGCACACGAGCGCACCAACATCGCTGACGTGAACCGCGCCAAGCGCGAGCTGGAGCGGCTCAAGCGCATCGCCAAAGCCGAAGGCGTGTGGGATGACATCCGTTTTCGCGACCAGATCGCGCTGCTGGAGGTGGACATCGTGGCGCTGGAGATGCTGGTGCTGCGGGTGCTCAGCGCCGAGAAGTCGGGCAAGCAGTCGCTGGACATCGCCGGCCTGCTCAAAATCAAGGGCAGCGAGATCCAGCAACGCTACAGCGAACTGATGATGCTGGCGGCCGGGCCGTTCAGTTTGCCCTTTATCGAAGAGGCCATGGAAGCGGGCTGGCAGGGCAACTTCCCCGGCGGTGTGGTGGCCAACGCGCCGTTGGCCTCGACCTACTTCAACATGCGCAAGACCACCATCTAC
>DAIOEI010000597.1:0-1529 GCA_036746335.1 Hydrogenophaga sp.
GCCCTAGAAGCCCAGGCCGCGCGTGACGCCGCGCAAGCCGCCCAGGTGGAGCGCCTGACCGATGCCGTGACAGAAAAACCGCCGTTCGTGGTGCTGCCTGCGGGTGGCACGCTGCTGACGGTGGAGTGACCGCACCAGATCCTGTAGCCAGGATGTCTCCAAGGTGGCGAAGGCTGCCTCTTCCCGCCTGCCCTTCACGGGGTGGGCGGGTTTTTTCGTTTGGGCGCCGTTTTTTTGCCGGGAAGGAACCCGCTGCAGGCCCCTAAAATCGCGGGTCTGAAACGGGTAAAAAATTCCCACGACTCACACCCAAGGCCGCGCTGTTGCTTGGTTGTTACCTCGGCTTGTGATTCCTGTCGTCGTGGGTTCGAGTCCCATCAGCCACCCCATATGAATCAAGCACTTAGCCCGGTTTTCCGGGCTTTTTGCTTTTGGCATGGGAATTGCTGTATTCCCGCCGTGGGAATACGATCAACCCAGCGCATTGCGCCGAACCACTTTCGCGCGGTCGTACACCCGGGCTGTCGTCGCCGGGTTGGCGTGCAGATCCGGCAGGGTGCCGGTGGTCTGCTTGTGTTCGGTGGTGTAGTGCGCCCGCAGGTCGTGGAACGTGAAGCGCTGGTCTTTGCGCAGCGCGCCGTCCTTGATCGCGTCGATCACGCAGCGCTGCCACAGCGTTTTGAACCCTCGGTCGCTGTAAGCGTTGTTATCGCGCGACGGAAATACATACAGGCAGTCCACCCCTCTTTCGGCGCGCACGGATTTGAGGCGGTCGATCAAAGCCTGCAGCCGGGGCGTGATGGCCACATGCTCGATCACCTCGCCTCGTTTCTTGCCGCGCTGTTTTGCGCGCTTGGTGCGCACCACGCCGGCGGCTTCGTCGATCTGCGGCCATGACAGGTCCAGGAACTCCACGCGGCGGCTCCCGGCCAGGCTGGCGTATTCGGCCATCATGCCGATGATCTGGCGCTGCGCGGTTTGCCGGGTCAGCCAGGCCAGGAACTTGGCCAGCGCGTGCGCGTCGGGCGCTTCGGTGCGCGGCTCGCTGCCGTGGGGTTCCACGCCGATCGTGGCGTTGACGGTGCACACGCCGAGCTTGATGCCGTGGCCAAACAAGCGGCTGAGCAGGCTTTTCTCGATGTCGGCTCGGCGGGGTGACTTGGCGCGCTCGATGTGCACGTAGCGGGCCACGGTGGGCGCGTCGATGTTGGCCATCGGCAGGTGGCCCAGGCGGGCCTCGATTTGCTTCCAGGCGCTGGTGTAGTCGCTGCGGGAGACGTCGGCGAGCTTGAGCCAGCGGGGCGAGCTCTGGAAGTGTTCCCAGACCCAGCCGAGCGTGCCGTGGGTGTCGGCCTGGCCGTTGAGGTCGAGCACCTTGCGCAGCGCGGCCTGCTTGTCGGTGCCGAGGTTGATGGGCCTTTTCCCTACCGGGTGGTAGCGGTACGTGATGGTTTTGCCATCGGCCCAGGGGCGGGCCTCCATGCGCGGGAGCAGGCCTTCGGCGCTGGCGCGGTCTCGGGGTCTTGGCA
>DAIOEI010000598.1:0-1527 GCA_036746335.1 Hydrogenophaga sp.
GAGGAAGATCCAGACGATATCGACGAAGTGCCAATAGAGTCCGAAGTACTCGATGTGGGGGTAGTATTCGGCGTTGAACCGTCCGCGGGCGTGTTTCACCAGGATCCAAGCGGCGAGGCCGAAGCCGATGACCATGTGGAGGGCGTGCATGCCGGTCATCACGAAGTAGAGGGAGTAGTAAAGTTGGATGCCCTTGGGCAGTCCGGTGGGATGCGCCGCCGCCGTGTCCCGCACCGGCGCGTGGTGGCGGATGTATTCCAGCGCGCTCGCGTCGTTCCAGCGCAGGCCGGGGACCAGGTGATGCTCCCACTTGGCGCTGTATTCGATGACCTTGACGCCCAGGAAGACCGCACCGAGCAGCAGGGTGATCGCGAACCACTTGAACACGTCCTTGCGCAGGTTGTGGCGGGCGCTGTGCACGGCCATCACAATCGTCACCGAGCTGCCGATGAGCACGATGGTGTTGAAGGTGCCGAGCAGCACGTTCTGGGTGGCCGCGCCGGAGGCCCAGGCGTGGGGATACACGAGGCGGTAGATGGTGTAGGCGGCGAAGATGCCGCCGAAAAAGAGGATTTCCTGGGCGAGGAACAGCCAGATGCCCAGCAAGGTGGACTGGGTCTGCTGCTTCATGCTTTCGAAATGATGCTGCTGGTAGGGCGGGTGCGCGTGTTCTTGCGCGTGTTCGGACGTGGCGTGGGACATGGGTCGTTTCCGGATGGGGGCTTACGCGTCCTGGTAAATGCGTTCGTCGGTGTAGTCGTACGCTTCCACGTCGACGCGCACCGGGGCGGTGAAGTTGTGGGTGTGGGGCGGGCTGGAGGCTTGGTTCCATTCCAACCCGGTGGCCTTCCAGTAGTTTTTGCCAGCCGGTTTTCCCTTGAAGATGGACGAAAGCAACGTGGCCAGGCAGATCAGCAGGCCGGCGCCCATGAAATAGGCGCCGGCGGTGGAGAGCATCTGGAAGGGTTGGTAGTCGATGTCATAGACATGGTAGCGGCGGGGCATGCCGAGGTAGCCGGCGACGAACTGCGGGAAGAAGGTGAAGTTGAAGCCGAAGAAGATGATCAGGGCGGCGACCTTGGCCCAGAATTCGTTGTACATCTTGCCGAAAATCTTCGGCCACCAGAAGTGCAGGCCCGCCAGCCAGGCCATCATCATGCCGCCGACCATCACGTAGTGGAAGTGCGCCACCACGAAGTAGGTGTCGTGCAGGTGCACGTTGATCGCCATGGTGGCCAGGAAGAGGCCGGTCAACCCGCCGACCAGGAAAAGGCCGATGAAGCCGAGGGTGTAGAGCATCGGCGCCGCCAGCTCGATCGACCCCTTGTAGAGGGTGGCGGTCCAGTTGAAGATCTTGATCGCGGTGGGGATGCCGACGAGGAAGGAAAGGATGGAGAAAATCAACCCGGCGTACACCGACTGGCTGCTGGTGAACATGTGGTGGCCCCACACGAAAAAGCCGATGGCGGCGATGGCCAAGCTGGAGAAAGCGACGAACTCGTAGCCGTAGATGCGCTTGCGCGAGAA
>DAIOEI010000599.1:0-1523 GCA_036746335.1 Hydrogenophaga sp.
GTGCGCAGCAGCAGCGGCATCACCAGATCGTTGCAGACCATGGTGGAGACCGCGATGGCCTCCACGATCACCATGCCGGTGGCCGCCGAGAGCCCGCCCACAAAAGCGATCAGCGCCAGCGTGTTCAGCCCCTGAGACAGCGGCAGCGAGAGCACGAAGGTCTCCGGGTCCATCTGGCCCACACCAAAATGCAGCAGACCGCCCATGGCAATCGGCAGCACAAACAGGTTGATCAGGAACAGGTACAGCGGAAACACCCAGACGGCACGGCGCAGGTGTTGCTCGTCCACGTTTTCCACCACCATCACCTGAAACTGGCGCGGCAGGAAAATCACCGACAACATCGCCAGCAAGGTCAGCGCCAGCCACTGGGCATAGGCAAAGGGCTGCCCCTGGCCAAACTGCATCAAGCGGTGCAACTCCGGCACCGCGTAGACCTGATCGAACAAGGCCACCGGCCCATCAAACAGGCTGAAGGTCACGAACAGGCCCACCGCCATGAAGGCCACCAGCTTGACCACCGACTCGAAGGCGATGGCGGCCACCATGCCCTCGTGGCGCTCGGTGCTGTCCAGATGGCGGGCACCAAAGACCATGGTGAATCCGGCCAGCACCAGCGCAATGTAGAGCGTGCTGTCGCTCCACCAGGCGGCGCTCTGCGCGGCAGGCTCACCCAGCGGAGAGGTCAGCACCGCGTAACCGATGGCAATCGCCTTGAGCTGCAGCGCGATGTACGGCACGATTCCGACCACCGTGATGAGCGTCACCAGCCCGGCCAGCGTAGGGCTCTTGCCGTAGCGGCTGGCGATGAAGTCGGCGATAGAGGTGATGCGGTAGGTCTTGGCCACCCGGATCATCTTGCGCACCACCATCCAGGCCAGCACCATGGCCAGCATGGGGCCCAGGTAGATCGGCAGGAACCAGACGCCCGAACTGGCGGCGCGCCCCACGCTGCCGAAATAGGTCCAGGCGGTGCAATACACCGCCATCGACAGCGCATACACCCAGGGGCTGGCAATCACCGAGCGCCCCTGCGCGGCCCGCCCGTCGGCCCAGTGGGCCACCGCAAACAGCAGCAGCAGATACGCAAACGAAACAGCAATGACCAGCGAGGCGGACAGCATGGCGTGAACCCGCTCAGTGTGGGCCGGGCTGGCGTTCGCTGGCTGCCGGATCACGCTCTGCGGAGCGCTCCACCACCCAGGCCAGCACCGCGATCAGCAACGCCCAGATGACAAACAGGGCCAGCGGGAACAGGGGCAGCCCCAGAATGCGCGCATCATGGTCCCAAAGCGCCAGCAGGGGAAAGCTCAGCAGCGCCCAGCCCGCCATGAACAGCGCAACCAGACGTTGTGCGACCAGGCCTTGAAACATGTGTGTCTCCTCGTGCACCGGCAGAGTGCATGGCCCTGCCCGTCGTCGTTTGATTGTGCCCCATGCACTGACCCTGCCCTTACTGCAGCGCACAAAAAAAAAGGCGGCCAAAGCCGCCTTCTTGCAGGGCCGGTGCGTGCTCAGCGGGC
>DAIOEI010000600.1:0-1522 GCA_036746335.1 Hydrogenophaga sp.
GTGAAGTTCGGCGCGAACGCAAAGACCGGCCATGCCGGTCTGGGCATCACCGATGTGGCACGGCTGTCGGTGAGCGAGGTCCGGCAGAAAATCCGAGCGCTCATGGCCGACGGCGGCCTGAGCGGCCGGGCAGCAGGTATCGCCCGGGATCTGCTGCCCGAGATCGAGAGCCGTCTGGCCTTTCTGGAAGAGGTGGGTCTGAACTACCTGACGCTCGATCGCGGCGCACCCACACTCAGCGGCGGCGAGGCGCAACGCATCCGCCTGGCGGCGCAACTCGGCAGCAACCTGCAGGGCGTGTGTTACGTGCTCGACGAACCCACCATCGGCCTGCACCCGCGCGACAACGCCATCCTGCTCAATGCCCTGCACAAGCTCGGCGAGATGGGCAACACCCTGGTCGTGGTGGAGCACGACGAAGACACCATCCGCCGCGCCGACCACATCATCGACATCGGCCCCAGCGCTGGCCAACGCGGTGGGCGTGTGGTGGCCCAGGGTTCGGTGGCCGACCTGTCGGCGACCGCAGAGTCCGTCACCGGGCGCTACCTGCTGCATGCGATGAAGCACCCGCTGCAACCTCGCCGGGCCGTGTGGGCACATGCTGCTGCGGCCAGCCGTACCCCGGGGGACGATGTGAAGCCTGCGTCTGTGGAGCCCAGTGCCCCACAGACCGATCTCCTGTCGGTGCGTGGTGCGCGTCTGCACAACCTGCAGCAGGTGGATGTGGACGTGCCGCTCAAGCGGCTGGTTGTGGTGACCGGCGTGTCGGGCTCGGGCAAGTCCACGCTGGCGCGCGACGTGCTGCTGGCCAACGCGGCGGCCGCCGTGGCCCAGCGCAGCACCTTCGCCGGCCGCCAGGCCTGGGACAACGAGGGTGCGCGCCCCACCTGGACCGGCTGCAGCAAACTGCTGGGCACCGAAACCGTGGATCGCGTGCTCGAAGTGGACCAGACGCCCATCGGCAAAACACCGCGCAGCTGCCCCGCCACCTACATCGGCTTCTGGGACACGGTGCGCAAGCTCTTCGCCGACACACTTGAAGCCAAGGCACGCGGCTACGGCCCAGGGCGCTTTTCGTTCAACACCGGCGAAGGCCGCTGCCCGGCCTGCGAAGGGCAGGGCATGCGCACCATCGAGATGAGCTTTCTGCCAGACGTGAAAGTGCCCTGCGAGGTCTGCCACGGCGCCCGTTTCAACCCCGAGACCCTGGCCGTCACCTGGAAAGGCAAAAGCATCGGCGACGTGCTGCAGATGGAGGTGGACGAAGCAGTGGAATTTTTCGCGGCCATGCCCAACATCAGCCACCCGCTGCAACTGCTGAAAGACGTGGGTCTGGGCTACCTCACGCTCGGCCAGCCGTCGCCCACGCTCAGCGGCGGCGAGGCCCAGCGCATCAAGCTCGTGACCGAACTCAGCAAGGTGCGCGACGACATCGGGCGGCGCGGCCAGAAGGCGCCGCACACGCTCTACGTGCTCGACGAACCCACCGTGGGCCTGCACATGGCCGACGTGGAAAAAC
>DAIOEI010000601.1:0-1516 GCA_036746335.1 Hydrogenophaga sp.
TTGGCTTTCTGGGCGAAGCGGATGGTGTCGAAGGCGCGCAGCTCGGCGATGCGCTCGCGGATGGTGGCGGCGTTATAGACCCAGAGCGGGGTGCCGTGCTGGCGGGCGAGGGTCTGGAGGAGGGTGTTGGAGAAAGGGTTCATGGGTGCCGATGATCCCGGTTCTGGTCATATTGAGCAATGCCAGATAATCCTGAAAACATTCATTATTGATATGAAATTGACACACCGCCAGATCGACTTCTTCCGCGCCGTCATGGGCACCGGCCACGTCACGCGAGCGGCCGAGCTGCTGCACACCTCCCAACCCACGGTGAGCCGCGAGCTGGCTCGGCTGGAGCAGGTGCTGGGCTTTGCGCTGTTCGAGCGGGTGAAAGGGCGGCTCAAGCCCACGGTACGGGCGCTGGCGCTGATGGAAGAAGTGGAGCAGTCGTACGTCGGCTTGGAACGCATCGCCGCCTCGGCGCTGGGCCTGCGCGCCTATGCGCACGGGCGGCTGCAACTGGCCTGCCTGCCCGCGCTTTCGCACGCCTTGCTGCCCGACGCGATCCGCCGCTTTGCGCTGCAGCAGCCCGAGGCGGCGGTGGGCCTCACGCCGATAGAGTCGCCGCAGCTGGAGGCGGCGCTGTCCGAGCAGCGCTTCGACCTCGGCCTGTCCGAGCGCTTTGAGGCTCCGGCCGCCTGCACGCTGGATACGCTGCTGGTGGCCGACGAGGTGGCGGTGCTGCCCGCCGGGCACCCGCTGGCGCAGAAAGCGGTGCTGGCGCTGGGCGACTTCGCCGGGCAGTCGTTCATCAGCTTCGCGCCGACCGATCCCTACCGCCAGCAGGTGGACGCGCTGTTTGCCGCCGCCGGAGTGGCGCGCGACCTGAGGCTGGAAACGCCCAGCGCAGTGTCGGTCTGCGCCCTGGTGCGCCAGGGCCTGGGCCTGGGCATCGTCAACCCGCTGACGGCGCTGGAGCTGGCCGGGGAAGGTTTGGTCGTGAAGCCGCTGAGCGTGAGCATCCCGTTCCATGTGGCATTGATCCAGCCGAGCTGGCGGACCGAGCACCCCCTGCGGGCGGACTTTGAGGCAGCGCTCGCCGAGGCTGCAGAAGCACTGAAAACCCGCCTGACCCAGACCGCACAGACGTAAAAAAACCCGCTGCAGCGTCCTGAGCGGGTTTTTGTCGAAGCGACTGAAGAATCAGTACAGCTTCTTGGGCAGTTGCATCGTGCGCACGCGCTTGTAGTGGCGCTTGACGGCGGCGGCCTTCTTGCGCTTGCGCTCGGCGGTGGGCTTTTCGTAGAACTCGCGGGCGCGCAGGTCGGTCAGCAGGCCGAGTTTTTCGATGGTGCGCTTGAAGCGGCGCAGGGCGACGTCGAAGGGTTCGTTGTCTTTAACGCGGATGGTCGTCATTGAAGAGGAAATTCCAGAATGCACAGAAAGAGGATGAACGGGAAGATCGGGCCCGGGCATCGTTTCTGCAAAGTTCCCCCGCCTGTTAACTAGTATTGGCCGACGGGGGTTTGCCAGC
>DAIOEI010000602.1:0-1503 GCA_036746335.1 Hydrogenophaga sp.
CGGGCGGTGCAGTTTCGCAAGTGGGCCACGCAGATCGTGAAGGACTACACCATCCAGGGTTGGACGATGGATGTGGAGCGCCTGCGCATCGTCTCGCTGTATCTGGACTTTGGCGAGTTGCAAGCGGTGCGCAAAATTCCCATGTCCATGGCCGACTGGGCCAAACGGCTGGATGGATTTCTGGAGTTCAACGGCCATGAAATTTTGACCAGCCCTGGCAAGATTTCGCACGAGCAGGCCAAGCTACACGCCTATGCGGGCGACGGGACCCGTTTGAACGAGTTGGTGGGATGAGCTAACACAACGAACTGGGCGCCCATCTGCAAGGGCGCATCGCCAAAGTCAGCATCCACGGGTTTCGGGGTCTGCGCCAGATTGACGCGCTGGAGTTGCCTCAACTCACGGTGTTGATTGGTGCCAATGGGGCGGGCAAGTCCACGCTGATCCGGTTTTTTGAGATGCTGGGCTGGATGCTCAAGGCGCAACGCTTGCAGGAATTTGTGTTGCGCCACGGCGGTGGCGATGACCAGTTTTTCATGGGGGCGCGGCAAACGCCGTCTATGCAGGCTGAAATCAGGCTGGAAACCCAGGCGGGGTTCAATGACTACCGTTTCACGCTGGAGCATCTCTCGGTCAACGACACCGTGATGGTGCGTGCCGAAGCCTACCGCTACTCGGACAAAGCCCGAGACACCGAGGCCCCCTGGCAAGAGGTGGCGGGCAACGGCAAAGAAGCAGGCTTGCCGACCAAAACCAGTGCCACAGCCAAAACCATTTGCCACCTGTTGCGCCAATGTACCACCTACCAGTTTCACGACACGTCGGACAAGGCATCCATACGCATGCGCTGGGATGTGACCGATGCGGTGCGGCTGCGCTCTGATGGCGGCAACCTGGCGACGGTGCTGCTGGCCTTGCGTGAGAACCATTTCAAACGCTACTAGCTGGTGGTGCGCCAGATTCAGCATGTGCTGCCCACCTTCCAAGACTTTGTGCTGGAGGCCAGCTACGGCAAGGTCGATTTGCGCTGGATGGGCCAGCAAAGCGACAATGTGTTTGGCCCACACCTCACGTCGGACGGTTCGCTGCGCCTGTTCTGCCTGCTGACCTTGCTGAATCTGCCGCCCGAGCAGTTGCCTGATGTGATGTTTTTCGATGAGCCGGAACTCGGCCTGCACCCGCATGCCATCACCTTGGTGGCTGAGATGTTCAAGCGCGTGTCGGCCACCCGGCAGGTGTTTCTGGCGACCCAGTCGCCGCACCTGTTGGACTGCTTCGAGCTGGAAAACATCATTGTGGCCAGCGCCAACAACGGCGAAACGGTGTTGCGCAACCTGCCGCGTGAGCAGTACCAGCGCTGGCTGGACGATGAATACCAGCTTTCTGACATTTGGCTGGAACAAGCCACTGGGGGTGTGGCCTGGCCGTCAAGGACTGCATCCTTCAGAGCTAGGGATGCTCTGCAAAACCCACCACCCAGCGTGCTACATACCTGACAGTTTT